>JAUWDQ010000148.1 GCA_030608745.1 Pseudomonadota bacterium
GTTCCCATATGTCCTCGATGGCACCGGAATACGTGCCAGTTGTTCCATCGTGTCCCATGGCATCGACACGACCAGCGCTGTTTTGGTTCGTGCTCTTCATGTCTTGGGCTCTCGTGTAGAATGTGTACCCATTGATATCCTCTATCTCGATGGAGGTTATACCATCTCATGAAAAGGTAATTCGCCGGCCTCGAGGGAAAAGATGGGAATGACTATCACCGAAAAGATCTTGGCGAGGCATGCTGGGAAGAAGGAAGTTCTACCCGGTGAGATCATCAACGCACGGGTTGACCTGGTTTTTGCCAATGATAACACGGGTGATTTGGCCGTCGATCAATTTAAAAAAGCAGGATTTGATAAAGTTTTTGACAAGAATCGTGTTATCTTCGTGGCAGACCATTTTATTCCCCCGAAAGATGTATCCTGTGCTGAGCAATCCAGAAGGGTAAGAGTGTTTTGCCGAGAGATGGGATTATCAAATTTTCTCGAGGTGGGTCGTGTTGGCATAGAACATGTTCTCTTGCCTGAACTAGGGATGATCAAACCAGGAGATGTAATCGTCGGCGCAGACTCCCATACCTGTAGTGCAGGGGCCCTTGGAGCATTTGCCTCCGGGGTTGGAAGTACGGATATGGCGGCAGCAATGGCCAAGGGAGAGCTCTGGTTTAAAGTTCCCGAAACCATAAAGTTCGTTTATAAGGGTACACCGGGTCGTTGGATCAGCGGTAAAGACCTTATCCTTTACACCCTAGGACAGATCGGTGTCCAAGGTGCGACATATAAGGCGATGGAGTTCTCAGGAGAGGCCGTAGAAGCCCTTACGTTGGATGAGCGATTCACGATGGCAAATATGGCTATTGAGGCCGGGGGCAAGAATGGCATATTCCACGTGGATCAGAAAACGATAGAATTCCTCAAACCCAGGGTTAAAACCGACTACGAAATTGTCTCCAGCGATCCCGATGCTAACTATGCGGAAGTCCATGAATACGATGTAACCGACATATCCTACCAGGTTGCACTTCCCCCGTCTCCAGGGAACGTCAAGTCCCTTTCCGATATCGGCAACATCCAGATTGATCAGGTGGTTATCGGGTGCTGCACCAATGGAAGGCTTGAGGACATGAGGGTTGCGGCCAAAATCATGCGGGGCAAAGAAACGAATTTCCATATCAGGACGATCATTATTCCGGGATCCCAGGAGATTTACCTCCAAGCACTACAAGAGGGACTGATTGAAACCTTTATCCGGGCTAAGGCAGCGGTATCTCTGCCTACCTGTGGCCCGTGTGCCGGGCTTCATATGGGGATATTGGGTGAAGGTGAGAAAGCCCTGGCGACCACCAACCGGAATTTCGTTGGAAGGATGGGGCACAAGACCAGTGAGGTCTATTTGGCGTCGCCAGCCGTAGCCGCTGCAACTGCGATTAAAGGATACATTTCAACTCCCGAAGAGGTGATGTGATCATGGAGTACCGGGGAAAGGCATGGAGATTTGGCTCAAATATCGATACGGACGCTATTATTCCAGCCATATACCTTCATACCAGCGATCCTCAGATATTGGGGAAGCACTGCATGGAGGGGATAGACCCAGGTTTTCCTAAGAAAATCACGGCGGGAGATATTATCGTGGCAGACGAGAACTTCGGATGCGGAAGCTCCAGGGAACATGCTCCAGTGGCCATTAAGGCGGCAGGTATTTCTTGTGTTGTTGCGAAGGGTTTTTCTCGGATATTCTTTCGGAATTCCATTAATATCGGATTTCCCATATTCGAAAGCGAAGAAGCCCCGGGCAAAATTGCGAACGGGGACGAACTGATCGTCGATTCTGATAAAGGAGTCATTATTAATGTAACGAGAAAGGAGGAATATAAGAGCATCGTTTATCCGGACTTTATCAAGTCAATTATTGTAAAAGGCGGGCTATTAAATTCCATTAAATGAGGAGGTGGCATCATGGATGTTACAAAAATGTGTGACGTGGGTGAGCTTAATTTCACCGAAGGTGCACTGGCAGGTATGGACCTTCCACGCCGGGTGTATGTTTTTGATGAGACCATCAGGGAAGGCGAGGAAACGCCCGGGGTGACCATGACGATAAAAGATAAGGTAGATATCTGCGTTAAGTTAGAGGAGGCCGGTGTCTACGAAACAAATACCGGCTACGTGGCGTATATTCCGGAGCACGCTGAAGCATGTAGGGAGATCCACAAGGTCTGTAAGAAACTTCGCTTAAATGGGTATATCCGCGCTCACGGTGGAGGGGATTTGGAAAAGGACCTTGAGTTTGCCCTGACCCTTCCCATGGATCAAATCGATATCAATATCCCGTGCTCGGAATATCAATTTCGGATTAAGGGAATTACGAAGGAGTACACGCTGGATAGGGCCGTCAAGGCGATATCCACTGCCAAAAAGATGGGCCATAAAAACATCACCTTTGGCCCGTTCGATAATACCCGCGCGGATCTCAATTTCTTGAAGAAGTTGTTGCAAGCGGGAATAGAGGCAGGAGCCAATCGTGTTCGTGTTTACGACACACTGGGAATTTTACATCCAGCGGCGACCAAGTGGTGGATGAAAGAACTGAAGAACGCGGTGAAGGTCCCGATTCAGTATCACTGTCACGATGATTTTGGTATGGCAGTGGCCAATACCTGTGCGGCAGTAGAGGGAGGAGCTGAGCTTATTGATCTCGTGGTTAACGGTTTAGGCGATCGTGCGGGGAACTGCTCAATGGAGGAAACCGTTATGGCCCTCGAGTGTTTGTACCATGTCGATACGGGATTCAAACTCGAGAAACTGATGGACATATCTCAAATGGTCGAGAGGATTAGCCAAATACTCCTTCCAAAGAATAAGCCGATCGTTGGGAGTAATACCTTTATCCATGAAGCGGATATCCATGTTGCGGCTATTTTGAGTGGCCGTACCGATACCTTCGAACCTTTTAAACCTGAGCTTGTAGGCCAAAAACGTCAAATATACTTCGGGAGCACCACTTCCAGCGATTCGGTTATTAGTCTGGCAGAAAATAGAAATCTGAAGCTAAACATGAGCCGCGTGGATGAAATTCTGGAAAGAATTAGAAAAGAGGTAGATGCCAAAGGTTATGCTAATGATTCCGAGGTGGAACAGTTCATCAAAGAATTGAAGTAGTGTAGTCTCTGTGTAATATCACTCATTGAACTTGAGACCCTATTTATCGGGAGGGGAAGGGGTAGCTGTCGAAAAAAGGTGGGATTGCGACCAAGCGCCAAGGATAACAAGCCCGTGCTTCTGACCAACATCAAACTGACTGCGACCCAATGCTCTCAGCGTTAAAATGGCAGAGCATTTCGTGTATACTTGAATAACCTCATCAATTGCAGCTTCGTCAAGTCGCTTCCGGTGATTACGCTAAACTCTTATTACAGGAGGGGGGTGTATAAATGATTCGTTTAGAAGAGAGGTTAAGAGGCATATTGTGTCCCATGGTTACCCCAACGGATGGGAAGGGTCATGTAGATGAGGCCTCTTTACGGAAGTTAACCCAACATCTTGTAACAGGGGGGATTCACGGTTTGGTCGTGTTGGGGTCTTCGGGTGAAGCACAGGCAATCAGTGATGATGAAAAAGAAAGGGCACTTGAGATCGTTGTAGATGAAGTCAGAGGGGGTGTGCCCGTCATTATCGGTGGAGGCGATACAGATGTTAAACGGGCAATACAGAATATCAAGACGGCAAAACAACTGGGGGCAGATGCAGTTCTTGCCGTACCTCCTTACTATTTCAACTTGAGTCAAGAAGGTGTGATAAACTATTTTAAGGACTTGGCCCAAACCGGTGTTCCCATTCTGCTTTATAACATTCCTAATTTTACTAAGATAAAAATTGAGCCCCTCACGGTGAAGGCCCTGAGTCAAGTAGATGGGATCATCGGTATGAAAGATTCCTCTCGAGATGTTGAATATATTCAAAAAATAGTCTTCACCTGCAAGGGGAATGGTACATTTCGGGTATTCCTCGGAACAGACGGGCTTCTCCTTGCCGGCTTGACCTTAGGAGTAGACGGGGTTATCGGGGTGACTCCCAATATTATACCTTCCTGGGATCTTGAACTCATGGAAGCTTTCCAGGCTGGGGACTTGGCAAGGGCGAGAGGAATCCAGGAAAAAGTCGGAAAACTCCTTGAGGCGTTAAGAATGGGGAACTTTCCCGTAGGACTGAAGGCAGCTGTTGCACTCCTGGGAATTTGTAACCCGAAGATGTGGAAGCCGGCAACAGAATTGACGAAAACAGAAACCGATCAAATAAAAAAGAAACTTATCGAGTTGGAGGTATTATAAGATGAAATCGATCACAAAGAAATTAGCAGAATTTGCGGTTCAAAGTACCTACGGGGATCTCCCCGAGGATGTGATCAACCAGGCAAAACGATGCTTCATTGACACCATAGGTGTCACCCTTGCGGCGGTGGAGAGTCCAACGGCGAAAGTTCTTACTGGTTTGATCCAGGATCTTGGCGGCAAGGAACAGGCCTCAATTATAAGGTCCTCTATCAAGACAACGGTGGTGAATGCGAGCTTAGTTAACGGGGCAATGGGCCACGTATTCGACTTCGATGATCTTCATAATGACGCTTTGACCCATACGAGCACGGTTTTGGTTCCAGCGGCATTGTCCGGAGGAGAATGGAAAAGGCGAAATGGGGAAGAAGTTATCACCTCCTTCGTTGTGGGATTCGAGGCGGTTGCAAGGGTGAGTATGGCCGCTGGAAAGGGACCCCATCAACTCGAGTTGGGATGGCATCCCACGAGCACAATGGGTCGTATCGGGGCAGCAGTCTGTTTCGGCAGGCTGCTTGGGTTAGATGTACTTTCAATGGCGGCATCAATGGGAATTGCCGCTACGACGGCATCCGGATTGAGGCGGGTTTTTGGAACCATGACCAAGCATTTCAATGCGGGGAAACCCGCCCACGATGGCGTGCTTGCCGCGCTGCTCGCTCATCGGGGATTTTCCGCTCCTACTGATATCCTTGAGGGAGATGATGGGCTTTGCAACGTACTAGCGCGCCGGTTTGATGGAGACCAGGTTTTGGATGGCCTCGGCGAGCGATACGAAATTTTGAACAACAGCTTCAAGGCGTATCCAGCGTGTGGTCAGACTCATGCAGTTATTGATGCTTGTTTGGATATTTTCAGGAAGCCTTCATTCAGGTCTTCCGACATTAAGGAAGTTATCTGTGAAGTTAACCCGGTCGCTCCGGAGGTGGCAGGGAAAAGGGATCCTCGGGATCCGAACGAAGCGAAGTTTAGCCTTCATTATTGTGCTGCTCGGGCACTGATGGGTGACGTCAGCATGCGCAGTTTCAGGCCCGAAGAGATTCAAAAGGAAGATGTGAAAAAACTCATGAAATGTATTGAGATAACCACAAATCCGGCCTTCAGTATTGCAAGCGCGCACGTCGAAGTGACGACCCAGGATGGCCGGAAGGCAAAATCAAAAATAGACGGCGTCAAGGGAAGCCCATCCAATCCGATGACGGATGACGAGATGGATTCAAAGTTCATGGATTTGGCTTTACCGGTGCTCAAAGATGAGGAAAAGACGAAGAACATTTTACACATGCTCAGGGCCCTTGAAACAGTAAAAGATGTCGGTAATGTGGTGCGTTTATTAGCCTGACCTGAAACGCTGTTAATCAAAAGGTGTCGATAAGATAATTATCATGGATAAAATGCGCACCAGGAAAAGGATCAGCAGCGCGAAGATAATAGGTACGCCGATCTCTTAACCCTTGTCTCCAGTTTTGACCCGATCCATTTTTGTGAGAACACCCAAGGCGGTATCGAGGAAAAGGGGGATTTAGTGATGGATGTCACGGAGAAGAAGAAATGCGCTGTGTTGGGGGTGGGGGGGGGAATGCTGGGCTCGTGGCGGCAATCGAAGCGAGGAATGCTGGTGCGAATGTTCTATTGATCGAGAAATGCCCGAAGAAAGCCCGTGGAGGGAATAGCCGCTTTTCGTATGCGGACTTCAGGGTTACAACAGAAAGCAGAAAGGACTGGGAGGCGTTGGTGGAGGGTGGGACGTTGCCCAAGGAAGAATTGGAGATTGAACCATTTTCCAAGGATGATTTCTATCACACGGCGATCAGGCTGTCAGAAGGACGAACCGATAGAAGACTTACGGAAATTTTTGTCAACAGCTCATACGAGATCCTCATGTGGATGAAGGAGCAGGGGGTCACGTGGGACGTAAATCCCATACACGGATACAAAAAGGGGAACACTCTTTTCTACCCTGCCGGGCAACCCTTCCTCACGACCTCAGGATCGGGAGAACGTCTGGTGGAAATGCTCTACGGGATAGCGGAAGACAAGGGTATTGAGATTCTCTATGATACTGCAGCGGTCAAGCTTCTCGAGAATGCAGAGGCGAAGGTTTGTGGTACCGTAGCCAAGGGTATAGACGGGTTTATTCAGATAGATGCGAAAAACGTGATTTTGGCCTGTGGAGGCTTTCAGGCAAACCCTGAGATGAGAAGGTCGTGCTTGGGGCCGGACTGGGATCTCGCTAAGCTCCGCGGTACGCGGTATAACACGGGGGATGGAATTCGCATGGCCTTCGAGATCGGT
>JAUWDQ010000230.1 GCA_030608745.1 Pseudomonadota bacterium
TTAACGAATTCCATGGGATTCTCCCCACTATATGCTGACCCGCCTGAGTATGCCTTTGGTCAAAAGAACGTCGAAGATAACTCGGCTAACAAAAAGGGCTGTAAAGAGGCTGGCTACGATGCCGATGCTCAAGGTCACGGCGAACCCCTTTATCGGCCCCGTTCCGAATTGAAAGAGGACCACCGCCGCGATTAGAGTGGTGACGTTGGCATCAATGATGGTCCAAAAGGCCTTGGAATATCCGCCGTCTATGGCGGCTCGAGGGGTTTTCCCCAGCCTCAGCTCCTCCCGGATCCTTTCGAATATGAGGACGTTAGCATCGACGGCCATCCCGATAGTCAGGATGATGCCGGCAATACCGGGAAGGGTCAGGGTCGCCCTTAAACCAGCCAGGGCCCCCATGATGAGAATAAGGTTCAGGATCAGGGCAAAATCTGCGATCGCCCCCGACATCTTGTAATAGATAACCATAAAGAAAACGACCAAAATCCCCCCGATGATGATCGATTTCAAACCCTTATCGATGAGATCCTTTCCCAGGGAGGGCCCTACTGATCGATTTTCCAAAATCTTTACGGGCGCCGGAAGGGCCCCTGCCCGGAGGACGATGACCAGATCACGGGCTTCATCCAAGCTGAATGTCCCGGTGATCTGGGCACTTCCCCCCGAAATCCTCTCCTGAATTTCCGGAGCGGAATAGACGTTGTTATCCAGGATGATGGCCAGCCTCTTTTTTACGTTCTTGGCCGTGATTCGATCAAACATCTTAGCTCCCCGTGGATCGAATTCCAGGGCCACATAAGGTTGATTGAAATCACCGAATCTCACCTGGGCATCCTTGAGGACCTCACCGGTCATCAAGGTCTTATTCTTGAGAAGAAAGGGAACCTTGCTTACCCTGCCCGTTTCCGGTTCCTGACGCCTCTGATAGAGGATGACGTCTCCTTCGGGTACTTTTCCCTTGAGGGCCTCTTGGAGACTATGCTCATCGTCAACGAGTTTAAATTCCAGGAGTGCCGTCCTTCCGATCAATCTAAGGGCCCTTTGGGGATCCTTTATGCCGGGAAGCTGGATCAGAATACGGTCCGAGCCCTGAGGGCTGATATCGGGCTCAGCGACGCCGAATTGATCAACCCTATTCCGAATCGTCTCAAGGGCTTGTTCCACGGCGTACCGCTTCAGATAGTCGGCTTGCCTTTTCTCAATTCCCAAAACAATATTCTGATATTTCCCCTCGCCTTCGGCCGATATCTCCTCAAATATCGGGTAGTTGTTGTTGATGAATTCGTCGAACTTCTCCTTTTCCCCAAGGATTTCTAGGGAGATCTGGTCCCCGTTTATCCTCTCAATCTTGGGTACATAGATTCGTTTCCTCTTCAAATCCTCCTTCAGGTCTCCCTTCATCCTCTCCACATAGCTCTCGACCGCCTTCTGGGCCTCGACTTCCAGGACCAGGTGCATTCCCCCTTGGAGGTCCAAACCGAGGTGGATCTTATCCTGGGGAAGAATCTTACCCAAGAACCCGGACATCTCACCGACCACCGAGGGAGCCAGATAGATAAGGGCTACTATCGTGATGAAGAGGATCAACAAAAACTTCCATTTGAGGTTTCGCCTCATCGGTATTCCCCGGGGGCTACAAAAGAAACCAAGGTTATTGAACCTTGGTTATACTACCATCTTTCCGTCAGTTGTTTCGAGGAAATTCCTTGCCCTTATATTTTGTAGTACGGGTTATATTTATAACGTAATAATGGTCAAATTGCAAGGGAAAAACGACCTTGCGGTTGAAGGTTCCATCCATTCCAAAACCTTGAACCGGCAGGATATCCGAGACCATCAGCCTTTCACCCGGTTTGAACACCTGAACCCCTCTTTAAAGACCCTTCTTTTATCGGGCGAGAGGTCAGAAATAAGAAGACCCTGATCTTTTTCTGGTCTCAGAAAGAGGGATCAAAGGGCCTCCTTATTTTGTGACACTTCTATCCACTTGCTTGAATCCCTTCCTCATAAAATGCTAAGTACCGGATAAGTATGATGCTCCCTATGAGCAGCGCACCAACCAACATGATCCCCACTGAAAAGAAGCCTTCCTCCGCCATAATTCCGATTCCGGTTGGAATGCCCCCTCCTCCTATGAGAAAGGCCACCGCGATCGTGAGGGAAACTGCGACGTTCCTGACCTTGGGAGGGCCAATTTTAGAGAGAGCCGCAAAACCCGCCGGGAAAAAGCATACTGCGAAAACTGGCTGCAGAAATAAAACGGGGATGATCCACACCCCGTGAACCATACCCAAGAGCACGGTTGCCATGCCGGTGGTGAGAAATACTCCTCCCAGGGCCTTCCTTGGGCCGAGTCGATCCGTAGCCCATCCCCCTAGAAAAGCCACGCCGGGACCCGGGATCCGCGAGAGGGCCACGAGGGTATTGGCCCATCCACGCTCGAGCCCCCGTTCAGCCACGAGATACAGAGGGAGCATGGCAAATATTCCGAGGGTTGCGCCGATGCCCATGCCGAAAAGTGCCATCATAATCCATAAAGAGGGCAGTTTGAGAAGAACAGGGAGGGTTCTCGTATTGGGAGTCTCTCCGAGAAATTCACCACCCTTCCCGAGACATACGAAGACAACGCCAGCACATAGTGCGGCCCCACCAAGCACCGCCATGGCACCCCGCCAGGAAAACCATATCATCAGTCCCTCCGCAACGAGGGGAGCCCCTAACAAGCCGATATTAGGGGCCAACTCGTGAACGGCTATAGCCTTTCCCAGGCTCTTCGGACTTACCATGTCTGTGATGGCAGCAATGCCTGATGGGAGATAGAGGCCCGCCGACAAACCCAACAGGATCAACCCAAACCGAATTGCCCAAAGGGTGTAGCTGAGTGATATAGCGAAAAGCGACAAACCCACGGCCACGGAGGAAAGGATGATCGTCCGTCTGTGGGTGAGACGGGACGAAACGAACCCCGAACCAAAAAGCGCTGGGAAATACCCCAGAGAGATAAAGAGGAAGAGGGAGCCCGCCTCACCGTGCCCGATGTTCAGGTCTCTCTCAATTGTAAGCAACAAGGGTGCAAGGACTACCCTTGAAAGGAAATTGAGAAAGAAAATTAGGGTCAAACAGAGAAGAGGCGGGATATGAGACCGAAAAGAGGACACGACCGCACCTTGTTATCTGCAACATCGGTTTCGTAGTCCATATCTACTTCTTTGTCGATTACATCGATCCTACCATTTTCCAGGTACATATTCCAGTTCTACGGAGTCCAAAGTGGAGTTTTTCTACCGCTTTCGTTTAACTTCCGGTGGCCTCTTCTCATTCGGGCCTCATTACCTCTCATCCGACATTTTCCAACCTCGCCGGATCGGACTACGTCCCCTTTGCCAAATATTTTCATGTCAAGAGCAAAAATTGTCCAGATTTGATCGGAATTATCAGTTGGTAATTCAGCTAGTATAATAATTTCAAACAATTATACGTGAAAAGACTGTTGGCATAAAATATGCTAACTTTAAAGATAGCCTTGAATTGGACCGGAGTGAGCGTCCTCGGCTAGGCCAAGGGCTGTGTTAGAGACTGAAAGAATGGGCTCGATGTTCGGTTCTGTGACAAAAATGGCAGTGACGACCTTGTGATAACCACAGGATACCATAAGCCTTTTCTTGGATTGAGATTACAAAATGAGGCAAGGAGAAAGCGAGCAAACTCCAAACAATCGGAGGCAACCCATGGTAAAATTTACAAAAAAAGAGCTTTTCGATGTTATCCAGAAATTTATTCCAGAGCAGACCGAAAAAAGCGGTCTAGGAAGGGAACATTTCGAGAAAGCAATGTTAGATTCGATTCAATTAAAGTGTTTTTCTAAAGAAGAAAAGGCGAAAAATATAAGGATAATGAAGGTAGTCTTGGATAAAGTCTTCCCTTGTTAATTCTTTTTATGGGGTCTGAGATCTTTCCCCTAACCTCTCCTGATCTTTCAGTTCCTTCAATTATAGCTACTCCCCACTTCACCTCAAAGAACGAGAGTAAATTACCCCGCAGCAGAGCTGCGAGGCATTCAAAATCAAAAACCAACCGTTCTTGGTGCTGATGCTTGATTTATCGACGGATGACGTCATATGATACTTGGGATCATAGACAGCATGCCTGGTTCGTCTAATCGGGCTCATGTCCAACGTATATCATAATTCATCGCCTTCGGCGAGCCTGTTTT
>JAUWDQ010000200.1 GCA_030608745.1 Pseudomonadota bacterium
CCCTGTTAAATATTTTCTTTGTTTGATGTTACTGTTTTCAAGCAGCTTCTATATCCCATATCTCTTGATATGGCTGCCTTCAATTTAACAGGGCAGGGGATGCAGTGCAACGCAGAAGTTGGACTTTTTACGAAGCCATCAAGGATGGCTCAAGCAGACAATCCGAATCAAGCACCGTGACAGAAGGTATCGGATTTTCTGCAGCGAGTGGGAATTCTTTGCCTATCGGATAAACGATAACTGCGGTATCTCACCGGGTTATCCTGGCTGGCCTATATGTATTGTCACGCATGATAAAATTATTTAAGATTCAGATATGTCCCGCTTCGCATTGACTGAACCCAGTGCACACGACTGGTTGTGTTGTATCGCTGATGGTGATTTCGAACTAATTTGAGAGGCCTATTAATATGAACATTATTGTTTCCGGTTCACTGGCATACGATAGGATTATGGATTTTCCGGAATACTTCTCGGAGTATATCCTCCCCGATAAGATAGATGTTTTGAACGTCTGCTTCCAGGTGAATGGCGTTAAAGAGAAATTCGGCGGCACGGCAGGAAATATTGCCTACGCTCTCACTCTGATGGGCGAAACACCTAGAATATCCGCTACTATTGGTCATGATTATCATAGATACTTCGAATGGCTGGCGAAGAATGGGATCTCTACCGAAAACATCAAAATCATAGAGGATGAATTCACTGCAGGTGCCTACATAACCACCGATCGGGCAGGCAATCAGATCACCGCATTCAACCCGGGAGCTATGAAATATTCTTCGTCTCTGGATTTTGATAAACTCAACCCAAAGGAGAGCATTGTTATCGTCTCTCCCGGTAATCTTGAGGACATGCTTAACTATCCACGCCTCTGTAAAGCCAGGGGGATCGACTATATCTTTGACCCTGGGCAATCACTGCCCATGCTGCATGCGAAAGACCTGGTCCAGGCCATAGAGGGGTGCCAGATCCTGATCTCAAATGATTATGAGCTGGATCTGATCATGAGCAAGACTGGGTTAAGCAAAGAAGCTTTACTTGGGCGTGCCAGGACTATCATTGTAACCATGGGAGAGTCTGGTTCACAAGCCTTCACGCCCGATGGTGAAATACGCATCCCTGCTGATAAGCCAAAGAAGGTAAAGGATCCGACAGGGGCCGGCGATTCATACAGGGGCGGGTTTATCAGCGGTCTGGTAAGGGGCAAGGACATAGAGCAGTGCGCCAGGATGGGCAGTGTATGCGCCTCCTTTGCTGTAGAGTGCCACGGCACACAGGAATACAGGTTCAGCCCCGAGGAATTCAACGAGAGGCTTAACGTCTGCTACTGATAGCTGTTGGCTAGTGTTGGATAGGTCGTCGGTTTTGCTCTTTTTGCTAGCCTTTTGCTAGGTTGGACCAAGACTTTTGTTTTGCTAGGTCGGACCAAGGCAACTATTTGAGATGACAATGAAACTTTACAGAAATGACGCTTATTTTTGCCTTAAAAGGACAATTTTGATGGAAAAATAAGCTTCCTAAGAGGGCGGTAGTAAGGTGGCGAGAGCAAATCGGCATTACATCCCGGGTTATATTTGGCATATTACCCACAGATGCCATAAGAAGGAATTCCTCTTGAAGTTTGCCAGAGACAGACGGCGATGGATTGAGTGGCTTTTTGAGGCAAAAAAGCGTTATGGATTGAATATCCTGAACTATATGATGACCTCAAACCATATACATCTATTGGTTTCAGACGACGGAGATCGAGCTACCATACCCAAATCGATTCAATTGGTAGCAGGGAGGACAGGGCAAGAATACAATCAGAGAAAGAAGCGTAAGGGAGCATTCTGGGAAGATCGTTATCATGCGACAGCGGTTGAGCGTGATGAGCATCTGGCGCAATGCATGCTTTATATGGATATGAATATGGTTCGAGCAGGGGTTGCAGGGCAGCCCGAAGAATGGCCTTTTTGTGGGTACAACGAGATACAGCACCCTCGAAAGAGATACGGACTTATAGATTATCCAAGGTTAATGGCACTGCTTCAAATGAGGGATTTGGGTGAACTTCAGGAATCTTGCAAGGACCGGGTTGAGGAAGCTTGTGCATTTCAAAACCATGTCCGAGAAATCAAATGGACTGAGAGTATAGCGGTGGGGAGTGAACAATTTGTGGAAACTACAAAGGAGAAGCTTGGTATTAAGGCGAAAGGGCGTCAGGTGATTGGAGAGAACGGCACCTATCAACTGAGGGAATCGGCTGCATCTTACCAGGGCAATTTTGACCCTGAAAATGAGCGTTTAAGGCTTGAGAACGTGTATTTTTGGAATGATATCGCTTAAATATCAACAGAATAGCTTGGTCCGACCCGGAACCAATCGGTTGATTGAGGTCGTATCCCTTCCCGCATTGGGTGCAGATAAGTCGGCAGTGCATAATCCCCTCATTTGGGGTTGGGGATGAGACAGATAAATTCCAGCGTCTCCTTGGATGAGTTCTTCACTTGATGCTCCTCGCCAGGTGGGATAAATATCACATCCCCCCTGGAAAAGGGAACCTCCTTCCCCCCTTGAACCACGGACCCCCTTCCCTCTAAAATGAATACCTCGTGCTCCCACGGATGCTTATGGTAAGGAGAGTAACCACCGGGCTCCACCTCGAATACCCTCATGGAGAAATTGTCTGCCCCGTCCTTCTCCGAAATAACCCATCTAACGGTGATCCCCGAAGCGCCCTCCTCACCCACCGGGTCGGGAGCAATTTCCTTGTAATGCGTCACTCTCATCTCCCCACCTCCTCTGCCTGGAGAGGATTAAAGGGAAATCAACTCTCCCCTGATATCCCCAGGGATTCCTCAATCCTCTGAATCTCCTTTTTGGCATCCTTAATTCGCCTGAGTCCTTCTTCAGTCCACCGTCTGCTTCCCTTTAACCTCTCCCGCATCCCATCGATTTGGGCTTTTACGGCTTCCGCCGAAGGGCCTCCTTTCAAGGTCTTTCTCGATACAATCCTTACGGGATCTTGCCCCTTTAAGAGCTCTTCCTCTGACATCTCCAGATCTAAGTTCATCTCCTTCAAGGCTTTACGAAACCCCCCGAGGATAACCATATCGGCCCCCTTATCCTCCGAATATTTGACCGCCTTCTCCATGAGGGTCTTTGCCTTCCTGAAAGGGATCTTAAACCTTTGGACGAGTCCCTCCAGCAGGGCCGTCGCCCCGATAAATCCCGTCCGGCATTGCCGGAGCATCACCTCACGATTCACCTGAAGCAGCTCAATCATCTCTCTCATCACCGCCAGGGCAGGCTTGCACTCTTGAACCATGTCCATAATCATATACTTCGTCCATTGAGAATCACGATTGTATCCAATAAAGGATGACTTACCGAGGGATAGCAGCCCCATCAAAATCCCGTGGGCGATGGAGGCCTTGGCCTTGATTACCTCCAAAGCCCCGGGATTCCGTTTCTGGGGCATGAGGGAGCTCCCGCTGCAATGGGTATCGTCCAACCTCACCATGTCGAATTCGGCCGTGCTCATCAGGATGAAGGACTGGGCAACGGTGCTCAGATGATTCATAGTCATGACAATGGCGTGGGCGAACTCCAGCTCCGGTTCCCACCGGTTGGTGATCGGATCCAAGGAGTTTTCGTGGCAGGTATCGAAGGCCAACAATCTCGATGTCAACTCCCTGTCCAATGCAAAGGTGGACCCATATCCCGCCACCCCACCCAGTGGGTTCTTGTTGAAGAGCCTGTACCAATGGATGAACCGCCAGATGTCCCTTTCCAGGGGCCCCGCAAAGGAGAGAAGCACGTGGGCGAAGGTGGTGACCATGGCATGTTGATGATGAGTGAAACCCGGCATGACCGCATCCAGGTTCTCCTGGGCCTTCTCCAAGAAAGCCCAGACTAGCCCGTCCAGTTCCTGTACGAAATCGAAAACCCCTTGTCTCATGTACAAGCGCATATCCAAGGTTACCTGGTCATTCCGGCTCCTCGCCGTGTGGAGTTTCCCCGCCGATTCCACCCCATGGCGCTCGATGAGAAAGCCCTCCACGTTGCTGTGGACATCCTCCTTCGAAGCATCCAGGACAAATTCCCCTCGGAGGAAACGACCTTCCACCTCTCTGAGCCCCCTCAGAATCACCTTGAGGTCATCCTCGGAAATGATCCCCTGTTTGCAGAGCATGATAGCGTGGGCCTCGCTTCCCCAGATATCGTATTGAACCAGGTGCTGATCAGAAGGGGATATCCCCTCGACATCCCTTCCCGATAAGAACTCGATAATCCGACGGGGGGGTTCCCGGTGGAACCTGGATCCCCAAAGCTTGTTAATCTTCATTTTTTCATCCCCGCATTCCTCTTGGCCAAGATCTCAAAATGGAGATCCCTGATGGTGGCCCCATTTGAAATGCCTGCAAAAGAATAGCAGATTCCACATAAATCTGGCCACCCAATAGTAGCAGAAATAGAGAATGAAAACAATTCCCCTCTCGTTGGAGGTCCTCCCATAGGTCATTGAAGAAAAGGGATGGAAAATTTATAATGTAAATGTGACGGCTTCGTAAAAAGTCCATCTGCCGTTCGACATGCTCACGGCCCTGAGCAAAGCCGAAGGGCTGCGTTGCGCTTCATCCCCTGCCCTGTTAAATTGAAGGCAGCCATGTCAAGAGATATGGAATATAGGAGCTGCTTGAAAACAGTAACATCAAACAAAGAAAATATTTAACTGGTTAAATCATTGCAGGGTACTTCTATGTACGCCTATTTCTTATTTCGAATTTTTACAATGACGTAAATTTTTAGCCAAAAAAACAGGCCCCCTAAAATGGG
>JAUWDQ010000015.1 GCA_030608745.1 Pseudomonadota bacterium
ATATGTATGACTGTTTCGCCTTTCAAGGGATTACGGAAGGGTTGCGAAGCTTTGGCAAGGCCGTGGATGACGAGATTTTTGCCTGTATCATGTGTGGCTTTTGCCGGGCGGGCTGCCCCGTATATAAGGAAACATCCCTGGAATCAAAGAATGCCCGCGGCAGGGTTATCTTGGCCTACAATATGCTAAAAGGGACGATTGAACCATCGAAGGAACTGGCGGAAAGGTTCTATCAGTGTACTATGTGTTTGCATTGTAAGGCGACGTGCCCAGCAGGGGTCCAGGTAGCCGATGTCGTGGAATCTGCTCGCAAAAGGTTGGTCGAGGCGGGATACCTCCCCGAGGTCCACAAAACCCTTTTGGAGAGCATCTCCAAATATGGTAACCCGCTAAATGAGCCCTCCGAGAAGAGGACGGATGTCTATCCATCCACCTATGTCCATAAAGCCGCTGATACCTTGCTGTTTTTCGGGTGCGTCACCAGCTACCAGGATATTCAGATCGTCCCCAATACCATGGAGATTTTGGATAAAGCGCGCATCGATTACGCCACCATGGGCAACGAGGAACACTGTTGTGGGTACCTGGCTTACCTGGTGGGCTCACCTCATTTCAAGGACTCTATGGATGAAAACCTGAAGCGGCTTTCCAGATTCAACCCCAAGACCATTGTGACCACTTGTGCCGGCTGTTACAGGACCTTCAAGCAAATTTATCCTCAATATTCCAATTTCAGCATCGAGGCCCTTCACGCCGTCGAATATTTCGAAAGGCTCATCAGTGAGGGAAAAATTTATTTCAAGGACGGATTTTCCGGGAAAGCGGCTTACCATGATCCCTGTGATATTGGTAGACATATGGAGATCTACGAACCCCCCAGAAATATCCTGAAGCATATCCCTGGTCTGGAGCTCGTGGAGTTTAAACAGAACCGAAATCTGGCCAACTGTTGTGGGGGTGGAGGCGGAATGAAGGGCTACGACAATGAACTGAGTTCGGCCCTTGCCTATAAGAGAATCACGGAGGCCTTGGATGTCGGTGCCGATATGGTCATTTCCGCATGTCCGGCTTGCAAGAGCAACCTCCATGTTGCCGCCGCGAGGCTGCGAAAGGAAAAGAAGGGCAAGATTAAAGTGATGGATATCACCGAGGTCGTGGCCCAGGGTATTGAATAGAGGGCCGACCCAACCTCATCGATGCTTTACCGCTATTTCATCCCCTAAGGCGTAACGCTTGATTTTCCTGGTGGACGTCTTTGGAAATGCTTCATCCCGAATCCGAAACTTTCTTACCCGTTTATATTCGGCCAAGTTTTTCCCGTATTTCTTGATTTCGGATTTGATGAGCTCCTCGATATCCCCAACGGACATCTGCTCGATTCCCCTCTCCTTCGCGTAGAGATCCATGGCCTCCTGATTGCAATGGACGAGGGCATGGGCCTCCTCGACGAAAGGGGAAACTTTCTCTCCATAAACCATAACCTCTTCTATGTAAGGGCTTTTCAGGAGTTGCCGCTCCACTTCTTCCGGGTATACATTCTTCCCCTTTGCCGTGACGATGAGATTCTTCACCCTCCCCTTGACGGAGAGAAACCCCTCATCATCTATAGATCCCAAATCGCCCGTGCGATACCACCCATCCACCAATGCTTCCTCGGTGGCCTCGGGGTTGTTGAGGTATTCCTTCATTACATGAGGTCCCTCCACCCATATTTCCCCTATCCCCTCTTCGTTAGGGTCGTGAATTCTAACCTTTACACCGGGAATCGGCTTCCCCACCGAGCCTTCCCTGATCATCCCATCATATTCAAAGGAGATGACCGGTGAGGTCTCGGTTATTCCGTATCCTTGAAAGATCTTGATTCCCAGTTCCCTCATTCCCCTCGCGATTTCCGGGTCCAGGGCAGCTCCTCCGCTGATGAATCGGATATCCCTCCCCAATCCCCTTTGAATTCCTCTCTTCACTATCCCCCTCAAAAGCTTTGTACGGAACAACGTTCTGCTGAAGAGATTGGAATCTATTCTCCTCTTGATACGGTTGTACATTTTATCGTAGAGGGCGGGTACGCCCAAGACGAAATTGGGCTTCACCTCCTGAATATTCGAGGCGACCTTCTTAAGGCCCTCGCAAAATGAGATGGTGCCCCCCATATAAATTGGGGCTAATATACCACAGGTAGCTTCGTAGACATGGTTGATGGGGAGGATGGATAAGGTATGGATCTCCTCATCGATCCCGGCATGTTCGACGAAGGATTGAATATTGGAGACAATATTCCGATTTGTTAACACGACCCCCTTTGGCCTCCCCGTGGTCCCCGATGTGTAGATAATTGCCATCACGTCATCCCGCTCCACCTTGTGATGGATGAAGGTTTCATTATGTCTTAGGTGATCGATGTCAACGTGCTTCACTCCGCCCATATCGGGGAAAGGGTAGCCCACCGACGCCTGGCCAACGCATTTGTCCCCCATCATGGGGTCTAGGAGAATCATCCTTTCCAATGAGGGGAGGAGATCGATCACCTCGTCCAGGGTTTCCAGGTAATCGCGGGAGAGGATGATGAACTTGGCCGAGGAGTCATCGAGGATGTGTTTTATTTCGTCGGCCTTCAACTCCTTGTCGATGGGCACGACGATGCCCCCATTGAAGGCGATTCCGAAATAGGATATCACCCATCCTGGCCCATTGTGGGATAGTAGTGCGATTCGGTCTTTGGGCCTCATCCCGAGTTTAACCAATCCCGTACCAATATCTCTTGCCCATTCATAGAATTCACCATAGGTGATGCCCTTCCACTGCTCCTCGACCTTCCACCTCAGCATGGGTTTCTTCTCGAAACGCCTTGCATTATGCTCCAGTATCCTGGAAAGGGTAACTTTCTCCACCTTGACCTCCTCCTTGAAGAGCTCTTAAAGGATTTGAGTTCTGATTCTCCTTCTGCGATCCTTGGGCAGGAAAATAGAAAAACTGGTCCCCTTCCCCTGCTGACTCGATACCTGGATCGTTCCCCCCTGCTCCTTGATGATCCGATGAGCCGTTGTAAGATTAATCCCGACCCTATCCGGCTTGGTGGAGAAGAAGGGGTCGAAGATAGCCCCGAGGTTTCCCTCGGGGATGCCGCGACCCGAATCGGAGATCTCTATGCCAATGAAGTCACCCTTGGGAAATAACTTGACATGGATTGATCCACCTTCATTGACTGCTTCAAGGGCGTTATCCAAGATACAGGTGAGTGCTTTTGCCAAGAGGTCACCATCGATAAAAGGCATGGGATTCCAATTCGATCCCTCCACCTCAAAGTCAACGACCAACTGGTTTTGCGATGCTTTCCCCGAAAGAGATTTCAGCGAAGCTTCGATGATTTTCCGTATATTTTGCCGTCTATGAACCGGTTTCGGGAGGACGGCGAATTCCTGGACCTGGTTGATAATCGTTTCTAAGCGCCCTATCTCCTTCTCAATCCTCTTAAAGTAGAGGAATTGATCGCCTTGGGAAATCCTCCTGGATATCCTTTTGGCAAAACCGCCTATGGATACGATGGGATTTCTGATTTTGTGGGCAATCCCCTCGGCCATCGTCCCCAGGCTCGCCAACCGTTGGGATTCTAAGTAATCCCGCTCCAATTCCTTCAATTTCTCGATCTCCTGAATGGTAAAGATAATTCTATTCCCATCCTTCTCTTCACCCTGATAAAGGGAGGTCTCTAATTTTACAAATATCCTCTTTCCAGCCTTATTTTGCAATAAGATCTCCCCCTTATATTCCCCTTCAACCCGGGTAATTTTCAAAATGTTGGGCAGGAAATTGACCAAATCATCGGGTAAGAACAGGGTTCCAATGGATTTGCCGATTGGTGGTCGAATGGCATAACCAAAGAGCTGTCTCGCCTTTTTGTTGAGAAAGAGCATCGTTCCAGAGGTATCGGTAATGATGATGGCATTTTCGATGAGGTCTATGGCCCGATGAAGAAAACCGGGAGTTATGGAAATCCCCCTCTCTTTTCCCTTCCGTATCCCAACCATCTTACGCCTCTTTATTCTCGTATTTCCTTCTGGACAGGTAAATCCACGTATTGAAGGAGCTCCCTGGGTGAGATGGCTATCCCATCCACAATGTGGGCTTCGATTTCCGAAAGCTCCCTTCCCAGGAGCCTGAGTTGTCTTCCAAATCGAAAAATCTCCAAAAGATCCCATCGATGAGCGAGGGAGAATCGAAGGGCTCCTCTTAGGGTGGTTCTCCCATCAGGCCCCATCACCATTCCGTAGTCGATCTCTCGGGTAGATATATCATCTGAGATCATCCGAAGGGCCATGACTGGAACATGGCGATTGCTCGCCTCGGCTGCTATAGCCGACCCTTCCATTTCGACGGCCTCTACCCCGAGTTCTCGACGAATTCGACACCGCTCCTCGAGCTTGAAGATAAAGGAAGGCACGGTTAGAACCTTCCCAATTTTAAATCTTATATCGTATTTCTCTAATATGTTCGAAGTGATATCTATTAAACCCTTATCCAATGTATAGGTTTTTTCGACCTTGAGCGTCTCCATATCCTTAACCCAAAGGAAGTGGGTCGCCAACAAGATTTCCCCTATCTTGGCGGTCATATCTACTGATCCGGCCAAGCCAAAGGACAATATCGCTTGTGGAGAGAAGCGTTCTATCATATGAATGCATGCGTTCAAAGCCCGAATATTTCCGATGCCACTCTCGAACAGGACAAGCTCCTTCCCCGAAAAGTATCCACGCAAAAAGCGACCACTCCCCACCCTTCCCTTTTCGATCAGCTCAATTCTCTTCCTCAAAAACCCTATTTCGAGTCCGGTGGCCCCAATTATTCCGATAAGGCTATCGGTTCTCGGTTGATGGATGTGATTCATTTCCTCACACCATGGGCAGAGGTCCTTTTGCCCTTTAACTCATCGATCTCCTCCGACGTGAGATAACGGTACTTTCCCAACTTGAGATCGCCCAAGGTTAGGGAACCATAACGAATTCGCCTCAGCCTGATCACGGGATGGGATACTGCATCACACATCCTCTTGATCAATTTATTCCTTCCCTCATAGACGGTCAACCTCATCCATGAATTCCTCTTGAGCCTCTTGACGATGTGAACCTTTGCGGGAAGGGTGACTCCACCCTCGAGCGCTACCCCATCCCTTATCCTCCTCATCGCCCCTGGATCGGGAATTCCCTTCACCTTGACCAGGTATGTGCGGGGAATCCCATACCTGGGGTGGGTCAATCGATGATGGAGCTCGCCATCGTTGGTGAGGATGAGCAATCCTTCGGAATCGAAATCGAGCCTGCCGACGGGATAGACCCTTTTCTTCTCCCCATGGAGAAAGTCTCGAATGGTAGGTCTTCCAAGGGGATCATCGAGAGTCGTAACACACCCCCTCGGTTTGTTCAAAAGAAGGTATGCCTTGGGCTGAAATTTGCCGATCGGTTTCCCGTTAACCCTGATATGGTCCTTTCGGGGATCGGCCTTGAAACCAAGATTTGTAACTACCACCCCGTTTACCTTTACCCTGCCCTCCATAATGAGTTTCTCGGCATGACGACGGGAAGCGTGGCCTGCTTTAGACATGATCTTCTGAAGTCGTTCCCTCACAGACCTCCCCCGCGGGACGGGGCTAAACGGGTTCTTGGGAATTAGTCTCCTCCATCCCCTTTCCCAACTCCTGGATTTCCCTTAAGGTTGGCAAGTTTGAGATGCTTTCGAGGCCGAAAAATTCGAGGAAATATTTGGAGGTTCCATAAACAATGGGCCTCCCGGGAATGGCCTTTCTCCCCATTATCCGAATCAAGTGCTTCTCCAGGAGGGCTCGGATGACCCAGCCAGAATCCACCCCTCTGATGGCCTCGATCTCCGCCCTGATAATGGGTTGTTTGTAAGCGATAATGGCCAATGTCTCCAAGGCCGCTTTTGTTAGTCTGGTCGCCTTGGTCTTCTTCGATTGCTGTATCCATTGCGCATATTCCGGCTTCGTCCGAAACTGAAATCCTTCAGCCACTTTCAGCAGATGAAAACTCCGATCCAATTGTCGATACTCCTCCACCAACTCATCGAGACAACCCTGAATTGTCCGCTTATCTACATTCTCCAATACATCTTGGATGGAATCGATTCTCAAGGGATCCCCGGAGACGAAGAGCAAGCTCTCTATGATCGATTTCAGTCGCTTTCCTTCCATTGGCACGTTCGAGTATTCCTACCCCTTTTCATCGGGGATTTTCGTCCATTCCCTTTTTTCCCGAGGAAAGACAGATAAAATAGCATGCTTATAAATCAATCGTTCGTTCTCATTTCTTACGATCAAGCTGAAATTATCGAAGCTGGTGATTTGCCCTTCGATCCTTTCTCCCGTGATGAGCTCAATGACTATGGTAACCCTCTCCTTGCGCATTCTGTTGAGAAATTGATCCTGAATGTTAATGTGATTCCTAACCATTATGGCCCCCTATCCATTGATGGCTGTTCTGGCGGTATCGGGTTTGGGACTACCCCGCTCCAAGAACCGCTCAGCCATCTCAATGATTCGTCTCCTTCCGCCACGGTAATGAACCCATCGGACTTCCGGGTCACTCCGAAACCATGTGAGCTGTCGTTTGGCGTAGGCCTTCGTTTCCTCCTTGATGAGGTGAATGGCTTCCTCAAAATCGCGCTCTCCACAGAGGTATTCCACCATCTGTTTATACCCCAATCCCTGCATGGATTTCAGGTGTCGGCCATATCCCATATTGAGTAACGATCTTACCTCCTCTCCTAATCCTCTCCTCACCATATAATCCACTCTGTTGTCGATTCGGCGGTAAATATCCTCCCTCTCCCTCATCAAGCCGATCTTGAGCACCTCATAGGGACAATCCTTAAAAGCGTGGTTTTTCTGCCAGTGGGATAAAGGTATCCCAGTCTGCCGGTAAACTTCTAGCGCACGGATTACCCTCAACATATCGTTGGGGTGGAGCCTCGATGCCGAGGTGGGGTCGATCTCCCTCAATTCATCCCAAAGGAATGCCCTTCCAAGGCAATCAGCCTTCTCCCTCAGTTCTTGCCGCAAGGGCTGATCGGCATCAGGTGAGGGGAACAGACCACGGAGGAGAGCCTTTATATATAACCCCGTCCCACCGGCGATGAGGATATTCTTTTCTCCTCTTTGTAATACATCGATAACTCCCCTCGCCCTCTCCTTATATTTGGCAGCACTATACGTTTCATCCGGAAAGATGATATCGAGCAAGTGATGTGGAATACGTCTGCGATCTTCGAGGCTTGGTTTGCCCGTGCCGACATCCATGTACCTGTATATTTGCATAGAGTCGGCACTGATGATCTCGGCGTTGATTTTGGAGGCTATCTCCATGGCCACCTGGGACTTTCCAGAGGCAGTGGGTCCCACGATGGCGATGAGGCGCGGCTTATCCATACAATAACAGAGTCTAATCGATTGGGTACAATACTTCAAGGAGAAATTGTCTGAAGATTCCTAAGTTTTCAGGAGAACACCGTTGTTCCTGAGCGGTTTATCTGGTTTATTTGGTTTATTCCGTTTATTCGGTTTAGATCGCTTGTAGGGTTTTATTGGGTGGTCCGCTGCCCCTGGGCGAAATCTGTTTGAGAATTAGAATGATGGAATATCTTATTTGGAGTATTGGAATAATGGAATGATGGGTTTAGAAGAAAAAAAAGAATTACTAAGCCTTTTCGTTTTTGATACCCAATATTCCATCATTCCAACATTCCATCAATCCATCGGCTTACTATCCCAGCTGAGGCAAAGCTACTGAGGCCCCCATATAATCAATGGGTTCAACATACTCCCTTCAAAAGTCAGGAAACTTCCGCAAATTGGGGGAGCACTGAAGAGTCCTCAAAATGTTCTGAGAATTCACAAAAAAACTCTTGCCATCTATCTTTAATTGTATTAAGAATGATGTCATTGTAAAAAGTCGAAATAAGACGGCAAAGAAAAAAGACCCAGATGCAAGGCGCGCAAATCCTGAGGAATGAGGTGTACATAGAAGTACGCTGCAGTGATTTACCCTGTTAAATATTTTCTTTGTTTGATGTTACTGTTTTCAAACAGCTTCTATATCCCATATCTCTTGATATGGCTGCCTTCAATTTAACAGGGCAGGGGATGAAGCGGAACGCAGCAGATGGACTTTTTACGAAGCCGTCAAGAATAGATTGAAATTTTTCTCTTAAATGGACCCCCTTTCCCCCTTTCAAGAGGTCACGGGTTTAAAACCCTTCACGCTTCTTGGAATACATTTCGATAGGATCGATCATGGCCAAGAAAAGGACTCCAGACAGTGTAATGTCAAAGGGCTGGGATGATCTGAAGGTGGACCGGATAGAGGACCTTTCCCTCGAGGACCTACTGGAAAAAAAATTGACCGGGACTTTGAATGGAATTGATACGGGGCTTGAATCTAACTGTGACTTATTCCACGAAGTCATTTCCATTGTCGAACGAATTCTCATCAAAATGGCCTTAAGAAAGACGAACAGGGTGCAAGTGGCAGCGGCCCAATTCCTCGGGATTAACAGAAACACCCTCCGGAAAAAGATCAATGATCTGAAGATCAAAATACCTTGATTTGGCTCCCTTAATACATCACCCTATCCCTATCCACGAGCGAATAATTCCGTCCATTTTTTCAAGATGGTTAGCTCAACAACAGCATTTCGGTGGAGCCTATCTTTCACATTTATACGAAATACACCCCTGAAATGCAATTTCCTTCCCCGAGGCATCTTCCGGCGATGAAACCCTCGACGGAAAGCCTTTCAAGGATTGACGAAGCCGGGTTCTTAGGGGGAGATTTTTAAAGACCCAAGTAACTCCTACTTTGGGATTCCATGAAGGCAGAAAAAGGTTTCTTAACCCTTTTCTCATCCTATCTTTGGGGGTCGGCTCTTCCTTGCGGGCCCAGGAACCTCCACCCACCCCTGTAGTAGTTTCACCGGTTCTCCAGAGACAGATCAGAGAGTCCGCGGTTCTGGTTTGGCACAGCCATGCCCCGGGTGAGAAGCCTTTTTGCCAGCGAAACGGAGGCATTAGTGGAAATGGATCGGAACTCTACCGGGATCTCGGGAAGGAATTTGATTATTTTCTCGCGATCAAATCGAGCTTTCATCTTTAGCTTTGAGCTTTACGATTCCTTCCCTGAGCACCTTGGGGGGAGAGACGGTCACATCGATCACCGTGGACTCTCCCTTCCCCTCTGTTTTCCCTCCGTCTATGACCAAATCGATCCTCCCACGAAAGAGCCTGTATACTTCATGGGGATCGGAGAAGCTAGGCATTCCAGAAAGATTGGCACTAGTGGAAGTTAGAGGCCTCTCAAAGGCGCCCAGTAACTTTTGTGCAATCTTATTAGGAGAAATCCGAACCCCTACCTTTCCACTCTTTCCCGTCAGAATTGGGGGACATCTCTTCGAAGCGTGAAAGATAATGGTCAACGCTCCGGGCCAGTAACCCTGAATCAAGCTCACGGCCAACGGAGGAATCCGAGAGGTAACTTCCTCCAGCATCTCCACATTCCTTATCAATATGGATACGGGTTTATTCGTCTCCCTTCCCTTGATTTTGAATAACCTTCCAAGGGCTTCCTCGTTATACGCATCCGTCCCCAAACCATAAACGGTCTCCGTCGGGTACCCGATCACTCCTCCATTTTTCAGGATATGAGCCGCTTTTTCAATGAGCGCCTCTTCGGGATCCAAGGGGTCAACCTTGATCAACCGCGTATTCAAAACGATCCTTTCTCAACTCGCTTTGCCTTCTCCTCCACCTCTTGTTCCAACCGCTTTTTGTACCCCTTGAGGGCCTCTCTCATTTGGGGAGAGTTCAGGGATAGAATTTGAACGGCTAAAATGGCCGCATTTCTTGCCCCTGCCCTACCGATGCTCATGGTAGCAACGGGGATTCCTCCCGGCATTTGTACGGTGGAAAGGAGGGAATCCATGCCCTTGAGGGGTGAAGAATCGATGGGAACTCCAATTACGGGAAGGATCGTCTCCGATGCAATTACCCCTGCCAGGTGCGCCGCCGCCCCGGCACCAACGATGATGACCTTAAGCCCCCTTTCCTCGGCGGATATAGCATACCGATGGGTGCGATCGGGCGACCGGTGCGCGGAGGAAATGGTAACTTCATAGGGAACCTGGAATTGGTTCAGGACCTTTTCCGCCTCTTCCATCACCGGAAGATCCGAATCACTTCCCATGACAATACCGACCAAGGGGTTTCTTCCTTTTTTGTTCTCCATATCCACATCCCCCAATTCATCCAGTTTTTATCCGAATTTCCAAATCCTGTCTTTCATTCACCTTTTTCGAACATCTATAACCTATTGCCGTAAGCCTCCTGAGTTTCTAGAGAACACCGTTGTCCATGAGCGTAATTTGGTGGAGAAGTCGTTAACTCGGAACTGTCAATCTCAAATGTCTCAATTCAACCATCAATTTCAAATGCCAAAATCCAAATATCAAATGAAATTTCAACTTTGAATTTTGTAATTTGGTATTTATTTGAGCTTTGCCTGCCCCGTGAAATGTTAGAGCTATTTCACCGGGGAGCTTTGACATTTGGCATTTATTTCTAATTGGGGCTTTGCCATTTGTCATTATAATCGATGTCCTTTCTGCATCAGATACCCATCATTCCAGTATTCCATTATTCCTATATCCCAGCTGGGGGAAAACCCCTGAGTTCATATATGATCAACAGGTTACAAAAATACCCCTATAAAACTCAGGAAAGTCCAGCCTATTCCACGCGATCCAGCGCCCTCTTCCCAATATCGCTTCGATAGTATGCCCCGTCCCACTGGATCTTCTTCACAGCAGAGTAGGCCAGTTCAACGGCCCCATGGGCGTTCTCTCCCAGGGCGGTGACCCCCAAAACCCTCCCGCCGTTGGTTACAATATCCTTTCCTGCTCTTGCCGTTCCTGCATGGAATACAAAGACGTCCTTCATCTCAGTAACAAGATTCAAACCTCGGATGACCTTGTTTTTTTTATAGCTTCCGGGATACCCCTTCGAGGCCATCACCACGCATACGGCCCACCTCGGATCCCAATCAATGAGCCCACCTCTGAGGTTTCCATCGATACATGCCTCTAAAAGGGGGACGATATCCCCTTTCATTCTCATCATGATGGGCTGGTTTTCCGGATCCCCGAATCGGGCATTGAACTCCAAGACTTTTGGCTGACCGTTTGCGATCATCAAACCGGCGTATAATACTCCTCTGTAAAGCCGCCCTTCAGAGGCCATTCCCTTGATGGTGGGAGTCATGATCTCACCCATGATCTTCTCGTGAACCCCTTCCGTAACCACCGATGCCGGGGAATAAGCCCCCATTCCCCCCGTGTTTGGCCCCCTATCCCCGTCATAAATGGGCTTGTGATCCTGGGAAGAGGCTAATGGTACTACGGTCTCCCCATCGGTCAGTACGATGAAAGAGGCCTCTTCTCCAATGAGAAATTCCTCAATGATCACCCGGTTTCCCGCATCTCCAAAGGCCTTCTCCACCATTATCATATCCAAGGCCTTCAATGCATTCTCCTTTGTCATGCTGGGGATGACCCCTTTGCCGGCTGCTAACCCGTCCGCCTTCACCACGACTGGCACCCCGATGGACTCGACATATTCAGCCGCTTCATCCCGGTTGTCGAAGGCCCGATATTGGGCGGTTGGTACCCCATATTTACTCAGTAAATCCTTACAGAAAACCTTGCTTCCCTCAATCTCGGCCGCCTCCCTATTGGGACCGAAAATGCTCAACCCCCTTCCCTCGAAGAGGTCGACTATTCCCATGGTGAGGGGAAGTTCGGGTCCCACTATGGTCAAATCTATCCCGTTCCTCTCGGCGAACGTGGCCAAATCGTCCAAATCCGTGGCCGATATGTCGATACACTCGGCCATCTGGGCTATTCCCGCATTGCCGGGTGCGCAAAAGAGCTTCGAAACCCTGGGACTCTGACTGATCTTCCATACCAGGGAATGTTCCCTACCTCCACTGCCCACCACCAATACCTTCATCATAACCTTCCGCTTTCCTATTCCGTTGGTAATCCGATTCAACCCTCTCCTTCCACGGTGCTCAAATAATGCGTTATGGCAGCGTCATACTTTGCAGTCATACGAAAGACCTTCCGAGCCAGCCGAAATCTCGTTTGGGCGGATATCTTCCCGCCATTTTTCTTCATTTCCGCGATAAGATCATCATAATCACCCGGGTCAACTACCACCACCACATCCCGATAGTTCTTCGCCGCCGATCGAATCATCGTGGGCCCACCGATATCGATATTTTCGATGGCCTCCTCCAGGGTGCAGTTCGGTTTGGCAACGGTAGCTTCAAAGGGATAGAGATTCACCACCACCATATCGATGGGCTCTATCCCGTGTTTGGCCATGGTCTTGACGTGATCCGAATTTCCCCGCTGGCCCAAAATCCCTCCGTGGATCTTGGGATGCAAGGTCTTTACCCTTCCGTCCAACATCTCCGGAAAGCCCGTATAATCGGATACATCTATGATTTCGATCCCTTTTTGACGCAGGGTGCTCGCCGTTCCCCCTGTCGAGAGGATCTTCACCTTCATATCTGCCAATGCCCTGCCCAACTCAACGACTCCTGATTTGTCCGAAACGCTGATCAACGCCCTTTTAACCTTCCGCATATCCACCTCCTTAGGTATTCCGATTCTTTCCCCTCCCTTATCGATCATCTATGAGTAGATACCCCGATCTTTCGTAGCCTGAACGACTCGATCGACCGCCAGTTTTTCACGAATACCTGGGTCAATCTTCAGGTGGTCGACCACCTAATGATATCGCTCAAGAGTGAATGGATATAAGTCCTCGCTACAGAGAGGTTGATTCTTGCCCGCGTAGGTTTCCTCACTTCCCATACTTAGAAATCTCGGCGACTATGGGCATCCGCCTCTTGAAACCCGACGATCGAATCCTCGCCATTACCCTTTCGATAAAGTCTTCCTTGAATCCCCTTTCGACCAATTTCCTTGTGTTCAACCCCTTATCGATCATCAGGTTCAGCAACCCATCAACCTCGGTGTAGGAGAACCCCAACTCCCCCTCGTCTGTCTGACCTTGCCAAAGTTCTGCAGAAGGAGTCTTCTCAATGATCTCCTCTGGAACGCCCACCTCCCGAGCAAGGTCCCAAACCTTGGTCTTGTACAGGTCACCCAATGGATTAATGGCACAGGCCGTATCCCCGTAAATAGTCCCATAACCCAGGAGAATTTCCGTCTTATTGCTGGAGCCCATTACCAACGCCTTGAATCGGGCCGACTGGTCGTAGAGGATGCTCATCCTTTCCCGGGCCATCTTATTTCCTTTCCTGATCGGATCCATATCGGAAAAGGAGTCGAAATAGGCATCGATCATGGGCGTAATCTCGATGGAAATAAAGTGGATCTTCAGCTTGCTGGCTACGTGCCGAGCATATTGGATCCCATCGGTACTGCTAAATCTATAGGGCATATTAATGCCATACACATTCTCATTTCCCAAGGCTTCAGTGGTCAAGTAAGCACAGAGCGAGGAATCAACTCCTCCGGACAATCCCAAGACCGCTTTCTCGAAACCCGCCTTGAGAACCTCGTCGCGAATGAATTTCACCAAGTCCTCATGGACCCTCTCGTAATCCAACTGTAAGGAAATCATCGTCCAAATAAGGGGCAAGTGTATTGGAGAGGAAAATTCATGATACACATAGCACAAACCCTCACCCGGGTCAATCGCAATTTAATCGGAATCTGGTGCCCGTCATGCAAATTATTTCCGGGAGCCTTTCATACAGCTCGAGGAGTCTTGGGAAAATTCAGTTGACCTTGCATCGAAAATATGGTAATTAATTCAATAGCTTAATGAGGAGGACTTCATTTGCCAACTAAAGCCAAAACATCGTATGTCAAACAGATAGAGGCCCTGAAGGAGATCAGTACCGCTATCTCCTCAGATCGTTACATAGAAGACGTTCTAAGACTCATCGTTACCGTCACGGCCAAGGTGATGGATTCCAAGGTCTGTTCCCTTTGGTTGATCGACGAGAAGGAGGACTGTTTGAAGGTCAGGGCGACCCAGACCATGAACAAGGAATACTTGAAGGAGAGGAGTTTAAAACTCGGCGAAGGGGTTGTGGGGTATGTAGTCCAACTGGATAAGCCGGCCATCATTTCGGATGTGCTCAAAGAACCCCGATATAAGGAAAAGGAATTGGCCAAAAAGATGAACCTTTGTTCGATGCTCAGCGTTCCCATGCGGGTGAAGGATAAGGTCATCGGCGTCATCAATTGTTACACGTCCTACACCCATAAATTCACCAAGACCGAATTGGACCTGCTAACCACCGTTGCCAACCAGGCGGCCATCTGTATTGAAAATACCGAGTTGATGGTAAGATCCAAAGTGATCCAGGAGGAACTGGAATCCAGGAAACTGGTTGAAAGGGCAAAGGGCATATTAATGAGGGAGTATGGCCTTTTGGAGGATGAGGCCTTTAGCCGAATCAGGAAAAAGAGCATGGACTCGCGCCGATCGATGCGGGATATCGCTGAGGCAATCATTTTGGCGTATGAGATGAAAAAATGAAAAAAAAGCTTGACAAAGGCTTCAGAATTTGATAATTAACGCCACAATGTAGTAATCCTCGATACAACGGTGTATCAAATCGACGAAGGCGTCCATGAGACGAAGATGTTCTCAGTGTTTTATGGACGTCTTTTTTTGCCTCGGGAAGGCCATGAGATGAAAGAATAACAAAAAAGCTTAATAAAGGCTCAAAAGAATGACAATGAGGACTACAATGTAGTACCTCCCGATACGACGGCGTATCACATTGACAAAGGCGTCCATGAGACAAAGATGTCTTCAGTGTTTCATGGGCGTCTTTTTTTATCTATGAAGAGAAAGGAGTAGAAAGATGACTTTTACGAGACCCAATGCAAGCTCAGCTACGAACACTCGAAACCGGGTAACTCCATCCCCTATATCGGGGATTTGCGTTACCTGCCTGGACGGCTGCCCAGGACCCTGCGAGGTGGGCAAATCTGCCTTGAGGGGAAGGGAGATACTCTATCCGCAGCCTTTTGGCAAGGTAACGGCGGGATCGGAGAAGGATTACCCTGTTGACCTCTCCCATTTTAACATCCAGGGAAGCTGCGTCGGGGCCATGGGAGTGGAAGCCGATTCGGATAGGGCTACCTTTCCGGCAGTTGATATCTCCACTGAAGTGGGAGGAAACGGAAAGATCAAGATGAAGGTCCCCTACTTCACGGGTGCCTTGGGTTCCACAGAGATTGCCAGGGTCCATTGGGAATCCATGGCCGTTGGGGCAGCCATCAGCGGAACAGTTGTGGTCGTGGGCGAAAATGTGTGCGGTATGGATCCAGAGGCGGAATTCAAGAACGGCACGATCAAGAGGTCTCCGGAATTGGAAAGGAGGGTGAGAATCTTCAAGGATTGGTATGACGGCTACGGCGGGATCAGCGTCCAATATAATGTCGAGGATGGAAGGCTGGGAGTGCCCGAATACGCCCTGGAAAAACTCGGGGTGGACATTATAGAGCCAAAGTGGGGCCAGGGAGCAAAGGATATCGGGGGAGAAGTGAAACTCTCCTCCCTGGATAGGGCTCTCCAGTTAAAAAGCCGAGGATACATCGTCATCCCAGACCCGGAAGATCCGGTTATTCAAGAGGCATTTGGGCAGGGGGATTTCAAGGAGTTCGAAAGGCACTCGCGCCTGGGAATGGTTGAAGAGGAATCCTTTCTGCAAGAGGTCGAACGCTTGAGGAAAATCGGAGCCAAATACATTTCCCTCAAGACAGGAGCCTACCGCCCTGCTGACCTCGCCCGGGCCGTTAAATGTGCATCCGATGCCAAAATTGATCTCCTCACCGTCGACGGCGCGGGGGGCGGTACCGGGATGAGCCCGTGGAGGATGATGAATGAATGGGGTATCCCCACGGTCCAGATTGAATGTCTCCTGTATCGATTTTTGCGAAGGCTGACCGAAAAAGGTGCTTTTATTCCCAGCTGCGCCATTGCGGGAGGGATCTCTCTCGAGGATCATGTCTTTAAGGCCCTTGCCCTGGGGGCACCATATATTAAAGCCATTTGCCTGGGGAGGGGAAGTATGACTGCGGCCATGGTCGGCAATACCGTTGGGAAAATGATCAAGAAGGGGAAGGTTCCAGGCGATTTGGCAAAATACGGAACCGATGTCGAACATCTCTTTGTCCTGGCCGCAAAACTTAAGGAGCGGTTTGGAAAGGATTTCCAAAAAATCCCAACCGGCGCCATCGGAATGATCACCTATTTCGATCGCTTGAATGCGGGTTTACAACAAATGATGGCGGGAGCTCGAAAATTTGCCCTGAAGTACATCACGAGGGATGATTTGACTTCCCTTACCCGGCATGCCTCGGAAATCTCCGGGATTCCTTATGTCATGGATGCGGATAGGGAGGAAGTTGACCGGATTTTGGGATAGAGCTCACTTCGGGTTGACAAAGGGGATATCGGTAATGCCGGTATCCCCTTTTGTTTTCAAAACCAAGGGATGGCGGTATAATGAATCGTTCAATTTATGGAGGGAAGAGCCCATGAGGACGTTCAGGTTGGGTATGGGGCAAATTAACCCCACGGTGGGAGATCTGGAGGGAAACACGCGGAAGATCATCCAAAACATCCACGATGCAAAAGAGATGGGTGTAGACCTCTTTACCTTCCCCGAACTTTCAATTCCCGGTTATCCACCCGAGGATCTTCTCTTGATGACCCGTTTTATTGATGCCAACCTGGATTCCCTTCAGGAGGTAATCACACGGCCTCAGAATCCATCACGGTACTGGTGGGCTTTGTAGATCGAAAGGATGACATCTATAACGCGGCCGCCCTGATCAATGGTGGGGAATTGGAAGGGGTTTAATATCTAAATCAATTAGCCTTCAGCTTTCTCGATGGCAATGGCAAAATCCGGACACATGACTTCACACAACCCACAACTTTTACACCGTTTCATATCTTTTTCCACAGGCAAGATATAGCCCTTGGAATTAATTTCCGGAGAAGCTTTAAGGGCCTTTTTTGGACATACGTCTACACATATCAGACAACCTTTGCAATACCGTTCGTCAATCCACAATTTATTCATCGATTTTGTCGTTCTCCATGACAAATTGGTCAATTATTTCTTGATACGATTCATTCCATTCCCTCCTATCGAGATCGCAGAATTCCCCGATGAGGGTTTTACCATCAGTGGATTCCTTTGATTTGCTAATCCGTATCGTATTCCTTCTAAACCCCTTCAATAGATCCACCGGTGTCTTCTTTTCATGGACAGGGCACTGGGATAAGATTTCAATAAAGGCTGTCCCTTTCTTTCTGAGCCCCTTCATAATAGATTTAATAACTTGTTGCGGGTGTGCCGTTGTCCATCGGGCAACATAACTTGCCCCTGCGATCTCGGCCAGTTTGCATAGATCAAAAGCTGCTTCCCTGTTACGGTATGGCGTTGTCGTTGTGATTGTTCCTATGGGCGTTGTGGGAGCATGCTGGCCACCGGTCATTCCGTAAAGACCGTTGTTCAAGCATAAAATAGTCACGTCGATGTTTCGGCGACATGCGTGAATGAAATGATTACCCCCGATAGAACCGGTGTCTCCATCTCCTGTAAAAACAACTATTTTGAATGCCGGATTTGCCAAAAGTGCTCCTGTTGCCACGGCTAAGGCCCTTCCATGGATTGTCCAGGCCGAATCAAAATTCAAGTAATGACTCGTGATTCGGCCTGAACAGCCGATACCGGAGATAAAGAGAAAATTTTCCCTTCTGACTTCGTCTTCCTCTATGAGCTTATCCACAGCATGTAAGGTATAATTCAATACTTGCCCGGAGCCACAACCGGGGCAAAAAATCAGCGGCATTCGAGGCCCCAAGGGGCCTTCTTCCTTAAGATATTTCAGCATCGGATGCCTTTTCATGATGTTTCCTCTTGTATCCTCGAGAGGATATATTCCGGTGAATGTAAGGTACCGAGATGGCAATATCGGCAGGATGCATTCCGCGGGAAGGGCTGAATTCGAGCGATCTGCGTGCATCCTGATTTGGGGAGCCAATATCCACGCAACCCGTTATTCTCTGCTCCCATTCATCAAGAAAGGACTGGATCAGGGCGCAAGACTCATCGTGATCGACCCGAGAAAAACCGAACTGGCATCCATGGCAGATATGTGGCTTCAGGTCCGCCCCGGGACAGATGGCCTATTGGCCCTGGCCATGATAGATTATGCAATCCAGGAGAGCCTCT
>JAUWDQ010000171.1 GCA_030608745.1 Pseudomonadota bacterium
ACGAGTGAGAAAGCTCGGGGAGGGGGGGATATTTATGGATGATACAACAAAGTCAAAGAGTTTTTCCCGATTATTAAAATATGGTATCCCTTTGCTCATTGTACTGGCGATTGGCCTCTTTTTTCTCTTCAGGTACGCACCTTGGAAGAACCTTAAGACTGAGGAGATTGAGAGAGAGGCAGTGAAGCGCATTGAAGATCTCAAGGGGGAACTCAGTGAGCCCATTGACCTGGAGAGGGCCGATCACTTTGTCGATGCAAAAACGGTTTTTTCTAAGAAGGACCGGTGGATCATTACGACGACACCGAAGGCCCTTCTGGAGAATCTGCCCATTGGCGCCAAGTCCGAAATCAAGGTCTTGGTTGAAGAGGAGAAAACAAGTATAACCACCCCCCGGGAGCTCCTTGAGAACCGAACCATTCACCCGGACACTCCTATTCGGATTCTTAAAGAAGGCGGAGTCGTTACGGAGACCACGCCCAGGAAGCTTATGGCCGATCCATCTATCACTCCAGACACGCCCATAAAGATTATCGAGAAGGTGGAGAAGGTTATCGTCACTACACCAGAGGAACTCCAGAAGATGGCCCTAGGCCCAGACACTCCCATCAGGGTCATCGTGGAGAAGCCAGGGGAAACCTTGACACTCTCCCAACTTTTGCCAGAGGAAAGGGACCTTGGGAAAGACACCTTTTATGTCCACGCTGTAACCAGGGAGGATGTTCAGGGCATCTGGGGTATCCTTCAGCATGGCCTTATGGATCAGTTCCTAAAAGGGGTCCCGATGGCCACCGAAGAAGGGTTTCCGGAAAAGAAGGTTCTAGCCTTGAAGATACCAGGAGATGCAGATGAACCTCATGAAAGCGGGTACAGTTCCTTTTTAGGAAGAGTCCTGGTCAGAAAAACAAAGGAGTCCTATGTGTATAACTATTCCAAGGGCCGCATGGGCAAGAACCCGGACCGCATTTCACCGGGTCAGGAGCTTGTGATTAGTCGCTTTTCCAAAAAGGAGCTTGTGGAGATTTACAAGCACTTTAGCCAGAACCATTAAATTCCCCTTATTATGGTTAGGAGAGATGCGTGCACGAATAAAGAATTTCATCCCTGTTTTTCCACTTCTGACGATTATCGTTCTTTGGCCGTCCTGCCCTTCGTATGGAGAGGAGAGGACCAGCTTCTACGTGAACCTGGGTCTGAGCAATTATGAAATGGGCCATTATGACAAGGCTGTGGAAAGATTCCAGAAGGCCCTGAAACTGGATCCCAACTATCCTAGGGTTCACGGCTTCCTCGGGTCGGCCCTCCTCCAAAGTGGTAAGATCGATCAAGCTATTGAAGCCTACGAGAAGCAAATAGCCCGGACACCAAATGTCGCTCAATTCCATTTCAATCTTGGGCTCGCTTACCAGCGCAAAGGGCTTCGGAGGAAGGCGATAACGCGGTTCGAGAGAGCAGTGGAGTTGGACGAACGGCTTGTCGAGGCCCATCGAGCCTTGGGGTTTGCCTACCTGGAAGGGGGACACCTCTCTGATGCCATTTCTGCCTTCAAGCACGCCATTTCCCTTGATCCCTCATCCTGGGAGGATTATTACAACCTCGGTGTGGCCTTTTATGGTCAGAAGAAATTTGAGGACGCGGCCACTTCATATCAGCAGGCCATCCGGCTCAATCCAGAAGGGGCTGACATCCATGTGGCCCTTGGAAGGACCTATGCCAGGCTTGGAAAGGGTGATCTTGCTTTGAGACATTATAAGAATGCCCTGGGCGCCAGGCCCCTGGACCCACAGATTCACTATGAACTCGGCCTCCTGCACCGTCTCCGAGGAGATAATAAAATGGCCATGGCCGAGTTCGAAATTGCCCTCGCCCATGATCCGAGCCATTTCGATGCCCAGACAAAACTCGCTGATCTCCTGGTCGAGATCGGATCCTTAGAGGCCGCCATTGAGGCTTACAACAGAGTCCTCCAAACGCGCCCCAATACCGTCGATGCACGGTTAGGTATGGGTATTGCCCTGAGAGAAAAGGGGATCTACAGTGATGCTCTCAATCACCTCGTTGCGGCGAAATCCCTCAATCCTGACCGGGGGAACATCCGATTTCATCTGGCCCTTTGCTACGATCTCCAAGGCCAGTATGACAGAGCTGTTGCCGAGTATGAAGCGGCCACAAGGATCAACCCCGCCGATGCAGAAGCCTACTTCAATCTGGGAGTGATCTATTATGCCCGCGGCGAGAAAACAAGGGCTGAGACCTACTATCAAAAGGCGGTCGAGACGAAGCCTGATTTTGCTGAAGCTTACAACAATCTTGGGATCCTTTACACCGAAAATGGCTTGACTGACAAAGCCCTCCAGTCCTACAAGAAGGCAGTGGCCGTGAAACCCGATTTTGTTGAGGCCATTAACAACATGGGGGTCATCTATCGGAAAATGGGGTCCTATGACAAGGCCCTTGAGCTTTTTGAAAGGGTCGTTCAAGCAGACCAGGGTTTTTCCAAAGGATATTACAACCTCGGTACCGTTTTGGAGACATTGAAGGAAGATGCCAAGGCCACTGAGGCCTACCGTAAGGCGGTCGAAATCGATCCGAACCAGGGCGATGCCTATTACGGCCTTGGTGCTGTTTTGCAAAGACAGGGTGATGTCGAAGAGGCCATGGATGCCTATCGGAAAGCCCTGGGAATCAACCCCCGTGATATCCAGGCGCGATTCAAGCTGGCCGAAGTTTTGGCATCTCAGGATCGATACGACGAATCCATCGAGGAGTACAAGGCCATTCTGAAAAGAGACCTCAAAAACGTGGAGAGCCTGAATAATCTGGGGGTTATCTATTATAGAAAAAAATCCTATGAGGAGGCACTTCGGTACCTTCTGAGGGCAGTAGAGGTTGATCCCAACCTCGATTATATTCATAATAACCTCGGCATGGTCTATGCCGAGATGGGGCTGCATGAAAAAGCCAGAGATGAGTACGAAAAGGCTATCGCAGTCTCAGAGAGGAGATCATCGAGTCCATAGAGTCAACCTGGTGGGTCCGTGAATAAAAAGAATCTCATTCCATGCCTTTTATTCTCTTTTCTCATCCATCTGGGGATTCTGACTGGAATCGATGTGTTCCTGCCCCCTACCCCAGGCATGCCGGAGCCGCCTATTCTTATTCCAGTTCATTTGGTCCTCATTGAGGAGGAAGAGGAGGCATCTTCGAGTAGTCCTACTTTTAAGGAAACTGAGTTTTTAAAAGACGCTCTGGTTGCAAAGGCTCAGACAGCCAGGGGCACTCCAAGTGCCACCCCTATGGAAGATTTTCCGGGTCCCATCCCCAAGGAAGGAACCTTTAAGCCTAGCTTGAATGTGGAACAAATCCCCACCCCTGGTACCCTTCCCATGGGACAGGAGGGAAAAGCGGTTGAGAGCAGACGGGTTGTCTCCCGTTCGCTGAGTCCTCCGTTTCAGCTTCCTGAGATACCCCATTCCCCATCGGAACAATCTCCCCTCCTCGAAGCGGAGGAACCGAGAACCTTGACTCAGGCCGAAAAAGGCGGGATCCCAACCTATTCTATGACACTGGAAAAGATCACCACCCCTCTGGGGAGAAACCGCCCACACCCCGAGTTTGTTCCCGACCTCCTTCCCATTCCCACTGTGAAATCTCCTGTCCTTCCGGAAGAAAGGGAAATGGTTCTGGCAGGGCAGGAGGAAAGTCTTCAGTCGCATATTGGTAGCTCAACGGCATTAAGACCATTAAGAGTGGTGAAAGAGGTCGAGAAGAAAATCGAAGACAACCGCTTGGATAACCTTTCCCCCGGGAAGACGCCCCCATTGGAACCTCTCATGACGGATTCTCAGAAAAGGGGTCCTCTTGTGGGAATAGAACAAGGCTTTTCTTTGGCGCTTGTTCTGGATACCAGCGGATCGGTCAAGGGTCCACCGCTGGATGGCATCAAAAAATCGGCCATGGAATTTGTGAGTCTTCTGGGAGCACTGGATCGGTGTGCGGTCATAACATTCAATGACGAGGCAACCCTGGTCGTTCCCATCACATCAAATAAAAAATGGCTGAGGCGAAAGATCGCCAGGCTCCAGCCGGAAGGCAGAAACACCGTACTATTCGATGCCCTTGATCAGGCCTTTCTCCTTCTGAAAGAGGAAAAAGACAAAAAGAGATTTGTTGTTCTTTTTTCGGATGGGAAAGACGAAGGGAGTCGGTCGACTCCCAATAAGGTAATCAAGAGAGCCCGAAAGTTTCAAATATCTGTCTTTTGTTTGGGGTATTCACGGATTGAGAGGAGATACCTTAGAACCCTGGAGAGGATATCCCAGGGGACAGGAGGCATATTTGCTGAGGCTCCCCATTTTGGGGAAATCGTGGAGCTATTCAGGGCAGTCAGAAAGTCGAAGAGCAAGAAAGAATCATGACCCGTCCAACGGGCCAAGAATCAGCAGATAAGGCAAAACTGATCTGAGTCTTTAAACGTTCTTCATTGTACTTGATAGGGCTTTCCATACAGACCTAAGAACAACGAGATCATTGCCCATTTCTATAATTCTACACCCCAAATCGATGTATTTTCTTGCCTCCTCCTCCCACGGTTGGCCAATACCGATTGCAACGGGCTTACCATATTTGTTGGCCACTTCTATCGTCTTCTTGATGGCATCTTGAACTTTCGGGTGGTTCTTCTGAGGTCCTCGGAGGCCTATAGACATCGAATAGTCGGCCGGGCCAAAAAGAACAAAATCGAGTCCCTCCATCGACAAGATCTCATCAAGCTTGGTAATAACTTCCTCATTTTCAACCATGATACCAACTAAGGTTTCATTTTCGCTCCAATTCACCCAATCCTCACCGCCCCTTGCTCCCCACTGGCCCGAAAAACAGAAGCTTGAATACCCCCGAGTTCCCTTGGGGGGATATTTCGCAGCCTTTATGAGGTCTTCGACTTCTTTCTTTGTCGAGACGTCCGGTACCAAAATTCCTCCCGCGCCGGTTCCTAAGGCCTTATTGATTAAGTAATGATCGCCTTTATCGATCCGCAAAATCGGCGTGATTTCGGCTATGGTTGCCGCCCGAATAATATGTTCCATCGACTCGTCTCGCCTCCATGAGTACTCGTTATCGATTCGGACGAAATCTAATCCACTATAACCGGCAACCTCAACAATAGTGGGGCTGTACGAGAAAACGGCAGTTCCCAAAGCCACCTCGCCCTTCTCCAGAACTTGCTTTAGTTTATTAACCATCTGCATTGTATGACCTCCTTCTTATTGAATTTCACCTTGTTCCAATTTAGCCAAGGCAGATAAAAACAAAATGCAACTGAATAACGTAATCATTTCAAAAGTTGAGCCTTACTAAACAAAGATTACAGTACTTGAGCCGTTTATTTGACCAAAAAACAGTCCCTTGAACTGAAGCCCAAACTTACAGTCTCCCCTTCTTTGGGAAGGATACCAACATCATTTTTGGTTATATCATGCATCTTCCTTTGTCAAGAGAGGAAATCTTCCAAATTTTCCTGCTTGCTTGGCTCCAAGAATAACAATATCCCCCAAATTATGTTCCTTAAGGCAATTTATCCCTGATTTTCTCATGTATGCTACGCTGCCGTTAATTTTCGGGGTGTAGGACCACCATGGCACCCTTCCAAGGCTACTTAGGAGGTGTTCGTTTCTCA
>JAUWDQ010000298.1 GCA_030608745.1 Pseudomonadota bacterium
GTAACATCAAACAAAGAAAATATTTAACAGGGTAAATCACTGCAGCGTACTGTAAGTACGCCTCATTCCTCAGGATTTGCGCGCCTTGAATTTGGAGCTTTTTACTTTGCCATCGAATTTTGACTTTTTACGAGATCATCAGCATTAGACTTGTCGAAAAATGCTTTTGAACAACGAGGAGCGACTTTTTCAGAAATTTCAATCTAACCGTGGGCGTTTCAGATGACAATCGGTGCGCTGTTCGAAGGTATAGGCTACCCGCAAGATCTTCTCCTCATCGAAATGCTTTCCGATGATTTGAAGCCCAATGGGAAGCCCCCCATGGCTGAAGCCGCATGGGATGGAAATTCCCGGAAGACCCGCCAGGTTGACGGGAATGGTGAGAATATCCGAAAGATACATTTGGAGGGGATCCTTCACCTTCTCCCCAATCATGAATGCAGGTGTGGGTGAGGTGGCGGTCAGGAGGGCATCGTACTCCTCAAAGGCTCGATCGAAATCTTCTCTAATGAGGGTCCTCACCTGTTGCGCCTTCCTATAATAGGCATCATAGTATCCTGCCGATAACACGTAGGTCCCCAACATGATTCTCCGTTTCACCTCGGGCCCGAATCCCTCCGAACGAGTTTTGCCGTACATGTCGATTAGGCCATCATATCCTTTAGCCCGGTGGCCGTATTTCACTCCATCGTACCGAGCCAAATTGGAGCTTGCCTCGGCTGTACAGATGATGTAATACGTGGCAACCGCATACTCCGTATGGGGGAGGGAGACCTCCTTGATGGAGGCACCCCATTTTTCCAAAAGCTTAATCGCCTCCCAAACGGCCCTTTCAACATCTGGGTCCATTCCTTCCACAAAATATTCATTTGGGATGCCCAGTTTCATTCCCTTCACATCGTTTACCAACGCCTTTCTGTAGTCGGGAACCGCCACATTCACGGAGGTCGAATCATTGGTGTCATGGCCGCTGATACTATTCATCAAAATGGTACAATCGGTTACGTCCTTTGTTATGGGTCCAATCTGATCTAGGGAAGAAGCAAAGGCCACAAGGCCGAAACGGGAAACCCTGCCGTACGTCGGTTTAAACCCAACTACCCCGCAGCAAGCGGCGGGTTGTCTAATAGAACCTCCTGTATCCGATCCGAGAGAGGCGATACACTCATCGGCGGCCACAGCTGCGGCGGATCCACCGCTGGATCCGCCGGGAATTCGATTGAGATCCCAGGGATTTCGGGTAATACCGAATCCGGAGTTCTCCGTAGACGACCCCATGGCAAACTCATCCATGTTTGCCTTCCCCAAAAAGACCGCACCGTTTTCCCTCAATTTCTTGACCACCGTTGCATCATAGGGGGGGTAAAAGTTACTCAATATTTTCGATGCACACGTGGTCCTTATGGACTTGGTGCACAGGATATCCTTCAGGGCCAGGGGAATCCCCGTCAATTCGGTTACGCCCTCCCCTTTGGCAATCTTCTCATCGGCCTGTTGGGCTTGCTGGTACGCCTCCTCTTCCATAGAGGTGAGATAGGCGGCGACTTTGGAATCCACCGCCTTGATGCAATCATAGAAAGATTGGGTCAACTCCAGAGATGAGAATGACTTCTTCATCAGGTATTCATGGGCTTCATGCGCGGTTAATCGACTCCACTCCATGGTCTTCCCCTCTTTCGATGGTTTCCCCGCCTATTCGATGATCTTGGGTACCTTATAAAAAGACCTTTCCTTCTCCGGTGCATTCTTCAGAGAAGGTTCAGAAGGAAGGGATTCACGAACCTCATCATTCCTCAGGACGTTTCTAATGGAAATAACGTGGGAGGTAGGCTCCACTCCGGTCGTATCGACTTCATTCAACTTATCCATATACGTCAATATATCATCCAATTGGGTGGTAAACTCCTCCTTCTCCTCGTCCGAAAGCCTCAATCTGGCCAATCCTGCCACATACTCCACATCTTTGACACCAATTTTCATATCCCCTTCTCCTCTCCCAAAAGGATCTCATCTCGAAAATTCGAGCAGATGTGATGAATGTTCTGAACGGAATGGTCTTCCCAGAAACCTTTTGCAGCGGATAGCGTGGAGGTATTGTGGATGTGCCTTATCCAATCGGTCCCTCAGCGTCGCGACCCTATCTCCCCCCTTTGCTCGAGGTTGATCCTCGAATCTCCAGGATTTTAGCGAGACTTTCCCTGATTTTTTTCTCCCTGTTCAGCAATGCCTCTCGCTTCATCTTCGTTTTTTCCACCACTCCCCCGGGCGCCTTGGAGATAAACTCATCATTGGAGAGCTTTCGACCCGTGAACTCCAACTCCTTCTCCACTTTTCTGATTTCCTTCTCAAGCCTCCTGGTTTCTCCACCGAAGTCCATGTCCTTTCCCATGGGAACAAAAATCTCCACATCCCCAAGGACAGCTGTCGCCGCATCCCGGTGTTTTTCCCTGGAGGTAATGAAGGAAAAGCTGTCAATCCGTGCCAGATGTGTGATGTAAATCCGGTATTGTTCCAGCCTTTCCCGGATATACTTCTTTTCGGCCAGCAACAACACATCTAATCGTTTGTTGGGAGCAATATCCATCTCTCCCCTGATATTACGGATCCCCCCTATCGTCCTCATCACCAGATCCATGTCCTCAAGAGCCTCCTTGTCCCTTAGGCCTTCGTCGTATTGGGGGAAATCCGCTATCAT
>JAUWDQ010000138.1 GCA_030608745.1 Pseudomonadota bacterium
AACAAAAGCCTCTTCCGCCATATTTCAGGTAAATCTTTAATCGGACTTACTAGTCCCTTCATGGTTGCCTTAGCCTCATCATGCTTCTTCAAAACAAAAAAACCAACAGAAACCATAAACGTGAAAAAAGTCAAAACCGAAAATCTCCACCACACGTTCCTGAGCTCATAATTTTTGAGCACTGTACGCACCCGATTTTTGGCAGAATGATAAAGAGTGCTGCTAGTTATGCCTCTTAGGACGCCGCCGCGATGAATTACCAAGGCGGATGGAACAAAGAGTATCCGGTATCCCAGCAACCTTGCTCGGAGGGAAAGGTCGGTATCATCATCATATATGAAGTAATCGGCGTCAAAGCCTCCAGCTTGGTTGAAAACCTCCCGTCGAACAATGCAACAACCTGAAGAAGCTGCCAAAATCTCGAAATTCTCTTTAAGGCTTTCTTCTTTTGACCCGTAGGTTGCAGCCCACGTTCCTAAAGCGTCAACAGCCACACAAACATAATCTAAACAACGTTTGTCCTCTGCCAACACCAGTTTAGCCTGCGCTAATCCGACGGTCTCGTCGCTTTCCATGACTTTAACCAGTTCACAGAGCCAATTCTCAGCATTGAATTCTGTGTCGCTATCCAAAAAAACAAGGTAACGTCCTTTAGTCATTCTTGCGCCGATGTTGCAGCCTTCAGCATGCCCCACATTCTCACTGTTTTCAACAAGTTTTATGTGAGGATCCGAACCGAAAGACCTCTTTATGCCCCGGTTCCAGCTCCGATGCTTCCCTCCTCAACTCCACCTCCCCGAGCGTTCATGCAGGCCTTATAGCCCATCTCCGCATCCGGACGGACCCGATAGTCTCCAATCCCAAGATCAAAGATAACGGCCGCAGGGACAATGGGAACCTTGGTTATGACAACATCGAATCCTCTGCCCCTTTCCTCCAGGAATTTCATCACCCCACCGGCGGCATCTAAACCGAAAGCGCTTCCTCCTGCAAGGCAAACTCCGTCAATCCGGTCCACCAAATGGCCCATGGCTAGGGCATCCATCTGCCTGGTCCCCGCAGCGGTTCCCCATATATCCCCTACTGCGACGGCTCCTTCCTCGCAAAGGACAACGGTACAACCCGTTAGGGCTTCAAAATGGGAAAAATGACCCACCCGAATACCGCTTACATCCGTTATGGCATCGTCCATGCCCGGCCCTTCCTGCCGAGGAATTTGTTATTCGCTCTCCCTTTCGTCGACCGATAATCTCTTATGGAATAAGGATAGGTTGTGTCTTTATACATCGGGGATTCAAAAAGTAACAGAATTGGTTTATATTGTCAAACTACATGGAGCGTGAAAATAATTCATCCTTAAAGAAGGTACCGTGAGGAGGGAGGAGTGCCATGATTTCCGAGGAGTTAATGAGGTCGATTTCCTCAAAAAACCCGGCTAAGATGCTCATGCTCGTGATCGATGGATTAGGGGGCCTTCCGTTAAATGGGAAGACGGAATTGGAGCAGTGCCACATACCCAATCTCGATAAACTAGCCACACAATCCATCTGTGGGCTTGTGGACCCCATCTCCCCCGGAATTACCCCCGGAAGCGGTCCCTCTCATCTGGCCCTCTTCGGATATGATCCCATCAAATACCAAATCGGCCGTGGTGTTTTGGAGGCCCTAGGGATAGGAATGCACCTTACTGATAACGATCTGGCCGCTAGGGGGAATTTCGCTACCGTTGATGAAAAAGGGATCATCGTCGATAGGAGAGCGGGGAGGATCTCAACCGAAAAAAACAAAGTCCTCTGCGATCTGTTGCAGAATGGCATTGCAGAGATAGAAGGGGTGAAGGTCACCATTAACCCGGGAAAGGAACATCGATTCGTCGTCCTCTTCAAGGGCGAGGGGTTGGGAGATGGGTTGACCGACTCCGATCCCCAAAAGAATGGGAAGCCGAGTATCTCGGCCTCCGCCACCACTGAAAGTGCCAAGTTCTCCGAAAGAGTCATCAATCGATTCATAAAAGAGGCGACCCACCTCTTGAGATCCCAAGAGTCGGCCAATACCATTCTATTGAGGGGTTTCTCTCAGATTCCCAAAATTCCGAGCATGACGGAACTCTTCCAGGTTCGTCCGGCTGCCATCGCGGTCTATCCCATGTATAAAGGGATAGCGAGATTAGTTGGTATGGATGTTTTAGAAGCCGGGGAGGAAATACGGGATGAGATAAAGGCTTTGAGGGATTATTTCGATCAATACGACTTCTTCTACGTTCATATCAAAAAACCCGATATGTTTGGAGAAGATGGAAATTTCCATGGCAAGGTGAGGGCCATTGAGGAGGTGGACGAGTTCCTACCGGATCTACTGGATCTGCGACCGGATGTGTTGGTAGTCACGGGTGATCACTCCACGCCCTCCGTACTCAAATCCCATAGTTGGCATCCCAACCCCATTTTGCTCTTCTCCAGGTTCATAAGAACCGATGCGGTGGAGAGGTTCGATGAAAGATCCTGTCTGTTAGGGGGATTGGGGCGTTTCCCCGCCATGGGTATTATGCCTCTCATGTTGGCCAACGCCCTGAAACTAAAAAAGTACGGGGCTTGAGACGGGAGCCTTCGAGATTATCCATGAATCCGATGGGTGAGATAGGCGGAATTTATCTCCTTATGATCCGTTTACATGGAGGGAGATGGATTCAAATTGGGGGACTGGGATACCGTTTTTTCCATCGAGGATCTTACGGCTACGTTGGATCAGCGAGGAGGGGAATGAAGTCGAGGTTAGATCGTCACCTCAAGGATGTAAAGCGGCTTCACTGGCATATCGACTATCTCCTCCGTTACGGGGGAATTGAGGCCATCGTCTATGGGCAGTGCCTTTCAGATAAGGAGTGTTTGTTGGCCAGCGAATTGAGCCGTATCTTCCAATTCCTTCCAGGATTTGGTAGCACCGATTGCAGGTGTCCGAGCCACCTCTTCTTCTTCCCCCATCGGAGACCCCTTGCTCGTGCTGGATATGGGTCTTTTAGGCGGATCGGCCTCAAACCGCGGCTCTATTGGAAGAAGCCCTCCATGAGGGGTGTTCACATTGGATTTACCCAATGGAGGAGAGGCAATAGGGCTTCAAAGAAGCAGCCAATTGGGGGTAAGATGCTCCGTTAAAAGGATTAAAAAATATGGAAAATTAATTACTTAACTCAAAAAAAGCCTTGACAAATGTCCTTTTTAAGATATAATGGTTTCAATTAATTGGCCGAGTTCATCGAGAGAGAGAGTTTAGAGTCAATTCGGCCAATGGGATATATATTTGGATTCCTTCTTTATAAAAGGCCTTCCTTGGGATTTCTGTGGTAGCCTCTGATCTAATCAAGACCCTTTCACCGAGGTGAAAGGGTTTTTTGCATGAGGTTGGAGAGCCCCAATGGAAAAAGGACTATTTGACCAGGGGGGGGTCCGCTACATCGACGAGGAGGATAGAATGAGCTCTTGGGAGCAGGAGCCCTTCGTGAGTCGATCAGTTGACGCTACCGGCGATCTTGTTAGCAGGAAGAAGGTCAGCCTTCCCAAAAATGTGGGGAAACCAAAGAAGATCAAAAAATCAAAGCTACCCGATTCCCCTTCCACTAAAATGGTGGACAACCCGATATGGAAATATCTCCGGGATATCGGAAATATTCCCCTCCTCACTCGCAAAAAAGAACTGGAGGTTGCCAAACGGATCGAGGAGTGGGGGAAAGAGCTCAGAAAATTGGCCCTGGAATCTCCCATTGTCCGAAAAATCGTCTTCGAGCTAAGACGGCAATTAGAAATGAACCAGATGAAAATGAGGGAAATTACCCGGGACAGCGAGGAACTTACCAAGGTATCCCTTGAGGAAGAGGAGTTCCGAAGGAGACGATTTCTCTCTATCGCCGAAAAAATCGACGCGCTATACCGTGAAATTCAAAGAATTGCCATTTTGAAGAGGGTAACCCGGGAAGAAGCGAAAAAGAGAACCCTGGAAAGGATGTGGAGGGTTCTCGAAACCGATATTTACCGATTGATCTGTTGCCTCAATTTGAAGGATGCCCACGTCGAGAAAGTTATAGAGCGATTGTGGCAGGTAGATGAGGAGATTCCCAAAAATCCGGCGAAATTGGACGCCTTGGGGTTAGAAGCGACCCAATGGAAAAAGAGCATCAAGAAGTTAAAAACAGTTGAATCGAAATTCAAGAAGGCCACAGGCGAAATGATTCAGGCCAATTTGAGGTTAGTGGTCAGCATAGCAAAGAAATTTTCCTATCGTGGACTTCCCTTGCTGGATCTGATTCAGGAGGGAAATATGGGGCTGATGAGGGCGGTGATGAAATTTGATTACCGAAAGGGTTATAAATTCAGTACCTACGCCTCGTGGTGGATTACCCAGGCCATTACCCGAGCCCTCGCGGATAAATCGCGAACCATAAGATTACCCGTCCACTTAATTGAGACGGAAAATCGAATCCATAAAACATCCCAATCCCTCTTTAAGGAGTTGGGACGAGATCCCAGTACTAAGGAGATTGCGGAAAAGATTGGGTTGCCGATGGAGAAGGTGAATAAGGTCCTCCATATGTATCGGGAACCCATTTCCCTGGAAACACCTATCGGAGACGAAGATAGTCGATTCGGGGATTTCATCGAGGATAAAGGGGCAAACTCCCCCATAGAAGATGTCATCAACCTCCGGTTAACAGAAGAGGTTGAGAAGGTCCTGGCTACCCTGTCTCCCCGTGAGGAAAAAATCTTGAGGATGAGGTTTGGCATAGGGGAGAGGAGCGATCATACCTTGGAGGAGGTTGGGAGAGTCTTTGGTGTCACCAGGGAAAGAATTAGGCAGATCGAAGCCAAGGCTTTGAAAAAGTTGAGGCAACCCCATAGAAGCCGTGGGCTTGAAAGCTTCCATGACTAAGAATTCCAAGGAGGGATCGAGGCAATTCAGGCTTCCCTAAATTCGTAGGATACCCGACCATTGGGGAGCTTGATGGGGGTTGCCCTGAGTTTCATCTCCACCTTCATCTTCTCGCCCTTGATCTCCTGACTCAATCGGCCAAATAGCTTGAGGTCCTTGCTGAATTGGACCAACCCTATGGTATACGGAAGGTCCTGCTCAAAACCAGTGGGAGCATAGATCAATGTGGAGTAGGAGATGAGTTGTCCCGTTCCGGTTATTTCGAACCATTCCATGTCCGCGGAGAGACAGGTAAAACAGTCGGCCCTTGGCGGGAAAAAGGATTTCCCGCATTTCCTGCATCGGGTTCCCGACACCCTTCCTTGATCCAATAGGTCGACGAATTGGTCCACCTTGCTCTTGGAGGTGAAACTGACTGTTCCGAATCGTTCAAACCCCATCCTATCCTCTCCCCAAAATGGTTACATTGCCATAGATGCCCACACCCCCGATATTATGGACCAGACCAACCCTCGCATCCTTTACCTGCATCGGGCCGGCCTCATCTCTCAATTGCAGAACTATGGTTCTCACCTGTGATCCCCCAGTGGCCCCGATGGGATGACCCTTGGACAAGAGGCCTCCGTCGACATTGACGGGGATTTCCCCCCCAGTATAGGTCTGCCTTTCCCTGATCAGCTTGGGCCCCTCTCCCGGTTTGGCAAATCCCAGGTCTTCATAGGCCATTATCTCAGCGAAGGTAAAACAATCATGGACCTCAGCCACATCGATATCACTTGGACTCATTCCCGCCATTTCGTATGCCCCTCTTGACGCTTCCCTGGCAACGCTCAAGCTGGTAAGCGAATCCCTCCCCGTCATGTTAAGGGGTGCCGATGCGGCTCCCAGGCCAAGAATCCATATGGGTTTTTCAGTCATCCGCATGGCTTTCTCCCCTTTGGCGACGATGATGCAGGTGGAACCGTCGGCATTGGCACAACAATCGAATCGCTTCAATGGGGTGGAAACCACATCGGAGGCCATAACCTGCTCCAGGGTGATCTCCTTCCGGTAGACCGCCTTTGGGTTCATCGATCCGTAACTCGCCGCCTTCACCCGAATTAATGCGAGATCTTCCTCCTTAGTTCCATATTTGGCGGAGTGGGCTCGCGCATGCATGGCGTAATAAGCCGGCATCATCGTCCCGAAAGGGGATTCCCACATGATATCCGCTCCTCTTCCCATCCTTTCCTGAGAATCCGCGGAACTAATTTCCGACATCTTCTGAAATCCGAGGACAAGGACTACATCGTGGAGGCCCGATTTGATCAAGGAGTAGGCTACTCGAAGACCCATACTACTGGAAGAGCACACACTTTCGATATAAAAGGTGGGCTTGGGATTTAAGCCCAAATATTCGGCCAGCAGTCCCGCAGGCGTTCTTTGCTTATCGTATTCCGGAGCCGAGCATATAATCGAGGCATCAATCTCCTTTGAGGTCAGGTTGGCATCCTCCATAGCCTCCCTGTATCCCTCAAAGGCCAATTCCCTGATGGAACCTTCATAACCTCGGACAAAGGCGCTTTGCCCTACTCCAATAATGGCCACCTCTTGCCTCATAGGATTACTCCCCTTGAATCTAGCTTGAGAGAAAAATCACAACCACTTTTACACTAAAATGATTCGATAAACATTGTCAAGGGAATAAGTACTGAAGTTTCCGGGGTTTCTGGAATACACCGGAGAACTAAATTCCAACCTTCTCTTACCTCTCCTCATTCGAGCTACATCAAGCCCGGGAAACTGAGGTCCTGCTTATGGAGTTATGGCACGTTACCGATTCCGTTGATTTGCGTTTAACTTGTAGGATTGATTGGGGTTAGAAGGATTTCAAGAGTTCTTAGGAGAACCAAGCATCTCGATGCTCTACGGAAAGCAGTAAAATATTTCTTGACGATAGCCAATTTTACGCTACCTTGATTAAAGGAAAGACGTTTGGCGAGATGCAAAAGAAGACTGGCCAACTTTGATGGCTTCGTAAAAAGTCCAACTTCTGCGTTGCACTGCATCCCCTGCCCTGTTAA
>JAUWDQ010000133.1 GCA_030608745.1 Pseudomonadota bacterium
GCCAAACCGGCCAAGCATGCAGAGGTGTTGTTGGCCCACATGGTCAAATTTGCCGCAGCCCTGCAGAGCCATTTTGCCGGGGCCATCGGCTGGGATGCGGTCAACCTATTTTTCGCCCCCTACCTGGTGGGGATGAGGGATGAGGAGGTCAAACAATTGGCCCAGATGATGATCTTCGAGTTCTCCCAGCAGGCCGTGGCCCGGGGTGGCCAGGCCATCTTCACCGACCTCAACCTCTATTGGGAAATCCCGAGACATTTTGAAGACGTACCGGCTATCGGGCCGATGGGAGAATATACGGGAAAGACTTACAGCCAATATGAGCATGAGGCCCGGAGATTTGTGTGGTTCCTCTTCGAGGTGTTCAAGGAGGGGGACGGCTCTGGCAGGCCTTTCTTTTTTCCTAAACCCCTCGTTCACATCACTGAAAAGTTTTTCAGGACGCAGGGACACCTAGAGTTTTTACATCACATCTGCGACGTGGCCAGCGAGAAGGGAAACACCTACTTCGTCTTCGATCGGGGCGAAACGGCCAAAATATCCGAGTGCTGTCGGCTCAGCTTCAAATTGGATGCCTCGGATTTGGAGGATGCCAAACAGCCATGGAAGATGCGATATTGTGCGCTGCAGAATGTGACTCTCAACCTCCCCCGGATTGGCTACCTATCGGGGGGAGATGATGGGTCCCTCTTCGAAAAGGTTGAGGAATTCACGGATATGGCCGTCAGGGCCCACCTGCAGAAGAAGACCTTCATCGAAGAACTCCTTTCTTACGGCGAGAATGGCCCCCTGGCCCTTCTGGCCATGAAACGGGATGGATCGTCCTACTTGAGAATGCACCGGGCCAGCTACCTCATTGGAATGGTTGGGCTGAACGAGCTGGTTCAGATCCATACCGGCAAACAGATGAGGGAGTCCAAGGGGGCATTCAAGTTCGGATTGAAGGTGATCGCCCACATGAAGCTCCTGGCCGATCAGTTGAGCGAAAGGCATGGAATGCATTTCGTCTTGGAGCAGACACCGGCGGAAAGCACGGCCTATCGATTTGCCAAACTAGATCTTCAGTACCATTGGGAGAAGGCCCACCATGTCGTCAAGGGGGATATTTCCCAGGGAGAGGTCTACTACACCAATTCCACATATCTCAATAACGAGGCGGTTATGAACCCCATCGAGAGGGTAAGACAGGAGGGTCTCTTCCATCCATTGATTGAAGCGGGAGCCCTTACCCATATCTGGCTGGGGGAGACCAAACCCTCAAAGGAATCCCTGGCCAATTTCGTGATGAAAACTTTCAAACAGACCCAAAACGACCAGATTGCATTCAGCCCTGAGTTTACCACCTGCAATCGCTGCCATCGGACAAGCCGTGGCCTTGCGGAGCTCTGTAGCTACTGTGGTTCGAGGGATGTGGACGGAATCACGCGGATTACGGGGTATTTTACGAGGATTTCGAGCTGGAACAAGGGAAAGATCGGGGAGCTCCGCGATCGGTATAGAAACCAGGGATTTCTGAGGGTTGAAGGCAGAGACGAGAGATCTGAAGGGGAGAAGGTTCCCTTGATATCGGCATAACTGGGCAAATCGAAGCACTAAGGATCACGGCAATTGGATGGATGAAGGGATGAGGGTTTTTTCTATTCCGAGGCCACACCATATCACAATGATATCATCATCAGGAGGAGTCCCTACGATTGAGGCGACTCATTTCGATCGGTAAAGGAGGAGAGATGGGAGCGGTAAAGATCTTCACGAAAGAACAATGTCCGAAATGTCCTGCTGCCAAGGATGTGGGGGATCGGTTGAAGATGACAGGGGTGAAGGTTATTGACTATGATCTGGGGACCATCGAAGGGCTTGCGGAGGCGGCTTTTTACGGAGTGATGGCTACCCCCACCATCATCGTGGAGGATGGGAAGGATAATGAGCTGGCGTCATGGAGGGGTACCGTCCCAACTTCACAAGAGATCGAAGAGATGCTGAGAGCCGACGGGTTATTTTCCCCATGATGGACTGGGAGAGTATGGGGCTACAAATCAAAGGTTTCTGGGAGACCTCGCTTCTGGACTGGCCGGGGAAGTTGACGGCGGTTCTGTTCCTTCCCGGATGCAATTTCAGGTGTCCCTATTGCCACAACCATCCCTTGGTTATCAATCCCGGTGGGGTTGAGACCATATCACTGGAATACATTTTGAGACGCCTGAAAGGGTTAAAGGGGTGGATTGATGGCGTCTGCGTTTCAGGGGGAGAGCCGACAGTGAACCCCAACCTACCGCTTTTGTTGGAAGGCATAAAGGCGGAAGGATGGGCCATAAAACTTGATACCAATGGAACCTTTCCCGGCCGCATCAAGGACCTCATGGAGAGGGGTCTGGTGGACTGCGTGGCCATGGATATCAAAGGTCCCTTGGATTCGGAATCCTATAGCCGATGTGCTGGAGTTTCCGTGGACATTTCGGCGATTCGGGAGAGCATTTCCGTATTGGCCAAAGAGGGGATTGATTATACCTTCCGGATGACGGTAGTCCCCACCCTCCTCACGGAAGAGCAGGTCTACGAGGCGGCCCTTCAGCTCGTGGGGACGAGGAGACTCCTCCTCCAGGATTTCAACCCCTCCGATCCCCTCAGCCCGGAGTTGAGAGACGTTAAGCCCTTCGGGGAAATGAGATTGCAAAGGATGCAGGGGAGGGTTGATGCCATTTTGGGTCAGAGGGGAGATTCATATCATGAGTCCCCCATGTTGAGCCGGGAACATCCCCTCCAGCGGATACGTTCGTCCATCGGCCGAAGCCCCTAATGGAGGGGGTTTCGCCATATCCAGAGGGGGAGGTAAATAGGAATGTTTTTGGGTGGAAATCCGGGTGTGTTGCTCCCTTTGGTTGCATTGATCCTCGGCATCCTTATCCTGGTAATCCCTAGATTGCTCAATATCTTCGTTGCCCTTTACCTGATCCTCTCGGGCATTATAGGATTGCTTGGCCAATTGAAGTAGTACATCGAGGGGGAAATGACCCAAGTAGCTGATTACGAGGGTCTTGAGGCGAAGATTCGGAGATTGGAAGAGGAATTCCTCACGAAGGAGAGGGAGATTGGCGAGTGGAGGCGCCGCTGGGAGGAGAAGAATCGGGAGTTGGAGAGCTATAATCGGGAACTCGTAGCTCTTAAAGAGCTGTATAAGGAAAGGGCCCGTGAGTTGAGGGCTGTCATGGAAAAACTGGAGGAGGTTTCCATAACCGATGATTTAACCCAGATCTATAACCATCGCTATGTCGTAAGCCGCCTCCACTATGAATTCGAGAGGGCAAAGCGATACGGGCTTTCCATATCATTGATCATGCTGGATATCGATCACTTCAAGGTATACAATGATAACAATGGGCATTTAGCCGGGGATGATGCCCTCAGGAAGGTCGCGAGACTGATTAATGGCGCCATCAGGGAGACGGATATCGTCGGCCGCTATGGGGGCGAGGAGTTCGCAATAATCTTGCTCCATGCGGACTTGATCCAGATGGAGGAGGTTGCCGAAAGGATTCGAAGGACCATTGAGGAAGCCCCGTTCCCCAATGAGGAGTCACAGCCCATGGGGAGGATTACCGTCAGCATGGGGGGCTCGTGCTTTTCTGATGGCATGGAGGCCATGGAGGACTTGATCAGATCAGCGGATGAAGTCCTCTATAGGGCTAAAGGGAATGGCCGAAATCAAATTGCCATACAAAGGAGGTTATCCGAAAAGAGTACGAATTTGCACATATGAACGACCTCAAAATCGTTACCGCCGGAATCGTTATGCAAAAAGGCAGGGTTTTGGTAGCCAAACGCCCCCGCCAATCCCATAGGGGCTTTCTCTGGGAGTTTCCCGGAGGGAAGGTGGAATCGGGTGAGGATCCCAAGGCATGTTTGAAGAGGGAACTTTTGGAGGAGTTGGATATCGAGGTCAAGGTGGGGGAAATTTTGGAGGTGGTATACCATCGATATGAGAGATATCCCGTTCTGCTCCTCGGTTACCGGTGCAAATTGAAGGAGGGGACTCCGAAAGCCTTGGGATGTCATGAGTATCGGTGGGTGGGAAAGGAGGAACTGAGAGGGCTCTCCATGCCGGAAGCCGATCAGCCGATACGCGATAAACTCATGAAGGCCCATCGACTCTTCCCGGGCTAAAGGAAGATGGTCTTGTAAAAAGTCATAAATCGGACGGCACAGTAAAAATCTCCAGATGCAAGGCGCGCGAGTCTTTAGGAATGAGGCGTACTCACCAGTACGCCGCAATGACTAAAGATGAAGCGCAACGCCGCAGATGGACTTTTTACGAAGCCGTCAAAGGAAAAAGGACGGAGAGGGATCCTCAGAGGCCTGGCCCACCATTTCTTTTCTCTCCTCTGCGGATTGATCTTTTCCCGTTCGGTACAGCCTCCCGGAAAGTTCATTCCCCGATAGTTGCACAGCCCCATAGCTTATGAAATTCTGTTCCCTAGAGGGTTAGGCCCTCGGCAAGATCTGGAATATTGGAATAATGGGATACTGGAATGATGGGTTGAGAGCAATGAAAACAAAAATTTTGTTCTTTCCCACCATTCCATCACTTCATTCTCTCGGCTTTTGATACCCACTATTCCAGCAATCCATCATGCCAGTTCTCCAAAGGATTACGCCCATGGGCACCGGAGTCCCAAGAAAAACGGGAAACTCCGGAGGATATATCGTTTTGAAAAACGTGTTCATATGGTATAATTGTGTTGAGTTAGGATGAGGTTGAGCTGGCGGAATGGAAGATCTAAAGATTAGGCGTTACGTGATGAGCTTGGAAAACAATGTCGATATGAACTCCCGCTTTTTGAGTGATATTCACGATGAGTTCCGGGATAAATGTAAAATGGTCTCTCCGGAAAAGTCTTTTCCGCCGGATGTCGTTTCCCGGGTGAAGCGCCAATACAAGGAGATCAAGGATCGATTGGCGGAGATCAGGGCTGTCCAGCAGTTACTCAAAGGAAAATATAGAAGAGCTGCCAGGAGGAACCCATTGAGGGACAAGAAGATTGATGAATTGGGGTTCGCCTTTAAGAACTATTATTCCAGCTTCGAATTCAACCTCAGGGCTATTGAGAGATTGAAGAGAAAGTTGGAAGAGGAGCCGAGGAAACCTGAGGGTCTCTATCGAAGCCAAGAGAACAGCCTCAGGTTCATGGAAGGGCTGAAATTGTTGGGCCTGGGGGCGGGTGGCTATCATTCCATCTCAGTCATCTTCCTGAAGGGGGATAGGGCGTCCATTGAGGATATTTATGGGGGAGGTATTCGCCTCAAGGAGGGAGACGTCTTTGAGAAATATGGGGACGACGAAATTCGCATGTCCATTGCCCATGGGGAGGAGTCGGAGAGCCGGAAGATACAGGAGGTGATGCGGAGATTTCTGCTGCGCAAAGCCTTTAAATCGGTCAAATGCGCCATTTACCGGGTTGAGAAAGAGGGGGATCTGGGGAGAAATGTTGAGGGATTGCTCTATCAAGCCCTGGATTCGATTGGTAATAAGGAGCTCAAGGTGGTGAGGTAGGATCATCCCTTGGCCCGATGGAAGGGAGGTGAAGGGTTAATGCAGAGATTCATGCAGGCCCTCATGGCCATCGCCACTGCTGTTGCAGTGATCAGCGTTGTCATCGGCATCATAAGCAGATTGGCACAAACTACAGCGGCTGGGCTTACCTCCAGCGCCTATTTGCGATTTACCGATACATGCCTTCTTTTTGCAATCACCTTCGCCCTCTTTTTAATGCTGCGCGGTAAATTGGAGGGGAAATAGGTAAGATCTTGGGGAAACCTTCGTCCCATGGGATTCCATGGGGAAGGGAGAGTTTGATATGCCCATATCAGCTTATGTCTTTATCGAATGTACAGCGGGGGCTGCAAGGGAAGTCGCCGAGGAGGTGCGTCGGGTCCGTGGGGTTCAGCGATCCAATGCCACCACGGGTCCCTATGACGTGATTGCCCTTGTCGAGGCCTCCGATGTCAACGTGCTGGGGGACTTCATCGTCAGCAAGATCCAAAGCATATCCGGGGTGCTGAGGACCCAGACCAACGTCATCGTGGATTGATCATCCATTAACCCCGGATTTCAGCCCAGGGAAGTCGCCTCGGGAGGGGGAATGGGTATGGTTTATTCCGGGGGGTAACCGGATAGTTACGTTTGGGAAGGACCGAAAATGGGAAATGTCGTCAAAAAGCGAAGAAAGAAGATTCGAAAGCATAAACACAAGAAGCTCCTGGATAAGACCCGATTCAAACGAAAGAGGAAATGAGGGGTGAAGATGAGGGGAAAGCGGTTGAATATCCTGCTCTTCGCCCTGACGGTCTTTTCCACCTATCTCATCGGGGGGGGTTGGTACTCGCTGTCGTTGATCTCCATCCTTCTCGCCCATGAAATGGGCCACTTCGTCATGAGCAGGAGGCATGGGGTGCCGGCGAGCCTGCCCTACTTTTTGCCCGTTCCCATTCCTCCCTTCGGTACCTTTGGTGCTATCATCAAGATGAAGGGGAGGATGAGGTCCCGAAAGGCTTTATTCGATATCGGGGTGGCGGGGCCTCTGATGGGGTTGCTCATTACCCTTCCCGCCATCGTTATTGGATTGCTCCTCTCCAGGCCGGTTCTTCTGGCCCAGACCCAGGATAATTTTTTCCACCTTGGGGATTCATTACTGTTCGTCCTCGTCCAGAAGGTCGTCCTTGGGCACTTGCCGGAAGGCTATGACCTATCCCTTCACCCCGTGGCCTATGCCGGGTGGGTGGGACTGTTCGTCACGGCATTAAACCTCCTCCCGGTCGGTCAATTGGACGGTGGGCATATTACCTATGCCCTGTTCGGTAGGAAAAGCAAGGTCATATTTGGTTTGACCATCATGTTTTGGGCGGGAATCAGCTTCTTCTTCTACGTAGGGTGGACTCTCATGATCGTTTTGGTGCTCCTGTTTGGCTTTCGCCATCCCCCACCCTTGGACGACGTTACCCCACTGGATTTGAAGAGAAAGATCCTGGGGGGTGTTGTTTTTTCCCTCTTCATTCTCTCCTTCACCCCAGTTCCCTTTAGCCAAGCCCCTGGGGGGATAAGGGATATCCTTGAATTAGTTTTGCGGGGCTAATTATGATGATCTCGTAAAAAGTCAAAATTCGATGGCAAAGTAAAAAGCTCCAAATTCAAGGCGCGCAAATCCTGAGGAATGAGGCGTACTTACAGTACGCTGCAGTGATTTACCCTGTTAAATATTTTCTTTGTTTGAT
>JAUWDQ010000044.1 GCA_030608745.1 Pseudomonadota bacterium
TTCTTTGCCGTCTGATTCCGACTTTTTACAATGACGTCAACCTTAATTGCACAAAAACAGATGCGAACCTACAATTTTATCATATCCAGTCTTCTCATATTCGTCGCCCTCTATACGACGTATCTGGCTTTTAAATCCGTAGTCAACAGGAAGTTCCGGGAGAACTGGATCGACCGCATCGCCCGATGGACCAACAAGCTTCACTCCTTCTTCTCCACTAAGGGAGCCAATCTGATTGAAACTGGGAAACTCAAATCCTTCAAGACGGAGTTCAATCAGGGAATGGAATTGATGGGGCTAAAAAAGAGGGAGTTGAAGGCGCCGGTCCTCTACATCTTCCTCGATTGGATCAGCTGCCTTCTCACCCTTTATTTCTGCTTTCTTGCTATCCATTACTTCATCCACCCCGAGGTCCTCGTCGTGGGGTTTGCGGTGGGGCTATTCGCCTCGATTCTCTCGCTGATCCCCGGTGGGCTTGGAGTCATGGAGGGATCCATGGCGGCCGTCTATTACAGCCTCACGGTTCCCCTTGAGGAGGCCAGGATTACCGCGGAACCACTGGGTCAAGGGGACAGGCCCGAGCGAAAACCACCGAAATAGCAAGATGTCTTCATAACCGAGGTTTTCTCGTTCCCCCCTATGACTTGTAATTATGCAATTGATGGTTATCATTAATAGGGAGAAAGAGATCCCAGGAGGTTAAAATGGCAAAAGGTCCAAAAGAAAGGCATTTTCGCGGTCCACTTTTCATTGTGTTGAGCTTCTTCATTCTTTTGAATTGTGGACTCCCGTCTCAACCTCCCGCCAAGGAAGCTTTGGATGTCACATCGTTGGAAGAAGCCTTTATTGAAGTGGCCAATAAGGTGAGGCCTTCGGTGGTAAGCATCTTCAGCGAAAGGACGGTGAGTTTCTCCCCAGGGGAGGGACTTGGGGAGGATTTTTTCAGGGGATCCCCCTTCGAGGAATTCTTCAAGGGATTCAGACGGCCCAGAAGGGAGTACAAACAAAAGCAGAGGGGGACCGGCTCCGGGGTGATCATCGACGAGAGCGGATATGTCATCACCAATCACCACGTCGTTGCTGAAGCCGACAAAATAACGGTAAGGCTCTATGACGGCAGGGAATTCGAGGGAACGACCAAGGGGGGCGACCCCAAAACGGATCTTGCGGTAGTTCAAATCAAAGGGGAGAATCTGAAACCAGCTACCTTGGGCGACTCTGACAAATTGCGGGTTGGACAATGGGCTATTGCGATTGGCAGTCCATTTGGCCTGGAGGAGACGGTAACGGTGGGCGTCATTAGTGCCACCGGCAGATCAGGCTTTGGAACGGGAACCTATGAGGATTTTATTCAGACCGATGCGTCCATTAATCCAGGCAATAGCGGTGGCGCCCTCTGTAATATTCGGGGAGAGGTCATCGGAATTAACGCCATGATTATTCAGCCAGGACAAGGCATTGGCTTTGCGATCCCCATTAACCTTGCCAAATCTATCAGCCAACAATTGATCAAGCGTGGCAAGGTCATTAGGGCGTGGATTGGCATCGGCATACAAGATCTCACCCATGAGCTGAGAAAGCAATTTGGACTGTCGGATAAGGAAGGGGTTCTGATCAACAAGATTTTCCCCGGCAGCCCTGCCGAAGGGGCAGACCTCAAGATCGGGGACATCATCAAAGAGATTGACGGCCAGAAGGTGAGGAATTCAAGGAAGCTGGTTCAACATGTCCTCAGGAAGGAAGTAGGCCAAGAGGTAACCCTCAAGATCATCCGTAATGGGAAGGAAATGACCATCCCCGTCAAAACGGAGGAAATGCCCGGCGAAATCAAGGCTGAAGCCGAGGTACCTGATATTGAGAAGGGGTGGTTTGGTCTTAAGGTGGATGAGATCACCCCTTCATTGGCCCAAAGGTGGGGAATCACCGTGGGCCGCGGGGTTGTAATCGTAGAGGTTGCACCCGGAAGTGCTGGTCACAATGCCAGACTCCAACCTGGGGATGTAATTCTTGAGGTCAATCGCAAGAAGATCGAGGACATCGAGGACTACCAACGCACCATGAAGGGAGCAAACCGGAAAGAGGGAGTACTCCTTTTGATCAACCGGGAAGGGAGTAATATATTCGTGATCCTTCAGGAGGAGTGAAAATTCTAAGCCACCTTGTCGGCCCTGAACAAGAGGGGGTAACGTGGTCCGCATAAAGAAGGCCTGGGTTCCCGCCGATTTTGCTGATTTCTTCCCCTATGGTTTGAATGCCGTTACGCCCGTGCAGGTTAGTGTATATCCGAGCTCTGTGCCCTCCCTATGATAAATCGAAGGATTGTGGGCGCACGAGTGAATGTGTCCCCAGAGGTCTATTCCGGCGACACCAAATCCGAAGCTTAGAAAGATTGGGGGAGCTACCTAATGAAGGTAACCTTACAAAGAGGCAGGCTCGAAGACTTCGCAACGGAGGCCATCGTTGCCTTTCATTTCGAAGGGGACGAAAAGTTGCTACGGGACGAAGAGGCCATGGACAAGGCCTCCGGAGGCCTCATATCCGAGGTCGTTCAAAGCGGGGACTTTCAAGGAGAACTCTATCAGGCCTCCCTGATCTATACCAAGGGAACCATTCTCGGTAAACGCATCCTCTTGATGGGACTGGGGAAAAGAGGTGATTTCCATTTAGATAAATGGAGGGGCGCAGTCTCCAAGGCTGCCCGAATCCTTCGCGATAAGGGGGTAAAGGATTTCTCCCTCTCTCCCTACCTCAGGGGCGAGCGGAAAATCAGCCTCGAAGATTTCTCACAGGGCCTCGTCGAGGGGATCTACCTGGGACTATACCAGTTCACCGAGTTCAAGACGGAGGAAAGGGAGAACATCAAGGAGGTCGAGCAGGTCCATCTGGTTACACCTGACGGAAAAAAGATTTTTCGTATCCAAAAGGCTGTGGACGTTGCTGAGATCATTTCAAGGGCGGTTTATCTCGCAAGGGATCTGGTCTCTCGACCGGCGAATCGAAAAACTCCCTCGATGTTGGCTCAAATGGCCAAAGATGTCGCGAAGAATAACGCCCTAAGGTGGGAAGTTTTCAATATGGATAAGATGCGGGAGCTCGGAATGGGAGCCCTTCTCGCTGTGGCTTCGGGGAGCCGTGAACCTCCCAAATTTATCATCCTGGAATACAAACCTCCAAAGAAGAGTCTGGACACGGTTGTGGTCATTGGAAAGGCAATTACCTTCGACAGCGGTGGACTATCCCTTAAGCCGTCGGAAAACATGGATAAGATGAAGCACGATATGGGAGGAGGGGCAGCAGCAATAGGGATCATCCAAGCCGCATCACAGCTCAAGCTTCCCCTTCATCTGGTCGCCTTGATTCCCGCAACGGAGAACCTCCCCAGCGGTTCTGCCTATCGGCCCGGGGATATCCTCACCTCGCTTTCCGGAAAGACCATCGAAGTCATCAGCACTGATGCGGAGGGAAGGCTCATTTTGGCCGATGCTTTGGCCTACTCGCAGCGTATCAAACCAAAAGCTATCATCGACCTGGCAACCCTTACCGGAGCCTGTATAATCGCCCTGGGTAATAACGTGACGGGAATGATGGGAAATGACGAAGAGCTCAAGGCAAGGGTGAGGAGGGCTGCAGATCGAACAGGCGAAAAGGTTTGGGAGTTGCCCCTATGGGAGGAATACGAGGAACAGATAAGGAGCGAAGTCGCTGACATAAAGAACGTGGGGGGGAGGCCCGCGGGCACTATTACCGGCGGTGTTTTTCTCAAGAAATTCGTGGGGGAATACCCCTGGGTTCACCTGGATATCGCCGGTCCCGTCTGGGCAGATAAGGATAAGCCTTACGTCCCGAAGGGGGCCACAGGGGTGGGGGTCAGGCTCGTTGTCCAATTGTTACGGGAGTGGAACCTGAGTTCATGAGGCGGGATGTTCACTTCACAGTTTCAATGCCATAAATCCCTATGGAAGTCCATAATCCGATGGTTTTCCTTCCTACTAAGAGGGGTAAAGGGCTTTTCGGAAAAGAGATTTGAGCTATTCCAATGCCTTCACATACTTCATCTTGAGATCGTATAATGCGCTGTCGATCAAGGCCTCCTCCTCCTTTGTCAAATTTCCACTGGTTTTATCCTTCAACATCCCGATGAGATCGATGGTCTGTTTTGCAAAGGGAAGGTTTTTCAGGCCTTTCTTTGACTCTGGGTCTTGAATCTCACCTAATTGGATGAGGGCTTGAGTGGTTAATGAAAAGACGAAATTGGAGAAGGTAACTTCGGGGAGGGGAACCTCCCGCTTTTGGCCCTCTTTTGTCTCCTCTTTTTTCTCCGCTTCCTTTTCCCGCTCCTCTTCTCTTAACCTCGCCTCATCAACCTCTGGTTTCTTGCCCTTCTCTTCTTCGTCGGGGGACCGTTTTCCCTCTTGCTGAAAGAAATGCCTTTTGTCTTTTACGATAAACCCCTTGTCCTCTTTCTCCTTCTCCTCTTCTTCCATCCTTACCATTCCTCCTATTTAAAACCGTCGGTTATCTTTTCAAAAAAACTTTCGTAGAAACGAAAATCGAGAAAAATTCAAGGAAATCCCAGATAATATATGGAATATTAAAAAAATCGCCAATATCCTATTGAATTAAGATATTATCTGGGAAAATTCCCCTTTTTGGTCCTTGCATTTTGGCAAATTATTGGTTAAATTATTAGCACTCAATGATAGTGAGTGATAATAAGAAAGGGGATAGAAAATGTCTCATCTTCCAATTGTCAGCAATGCCCTGGATCTCTATATGGCTCAAATTAACCAATTGCCCATCCTCTCCCCCGAGGAAGAATTCGAATTGGCCTTGAAATATCGGGAGAAAGGCGATATCGAGGCAGCTCACAAATTGATTACATCAAATCTCCGATTTGTTGTCAAGGTTGCCCTGGAATACAAGAATTATGGGCTTAAGCTTCTGGACCTGATTCAGGAGGGAAACATCGGATTGATGATGGCTGTTAAGAAATTCGATCCCCATAAGGGATATCGCTTCATATCCTATGCCGTCTGGTGGATTCGGGCATACATTCAAAATTTCATCATAAAGTCGTGGAGTCTCGTTAAAATCGGAACCACTCAAGCCCAGAAGAAACTGTTTTACAAGCTGGGAAAAGTTCGAAGGTTATTAGAAGCTCCTCAAGGAGATCATCCACAATCTTATGAGGAGATTGCAAAGGATTTGGGTGTAAAAGAGGAGGAAATCCATGAGATGGAGCAACGTATGAGCAGAAGGGACCTATCATTGAATCTCCCCTTCAATGAGGACCAAGAATTAACCCCATTAGCGCTCCTCTCCGATAATTCACCCGATCAAGAAGACATACTGATTCGATCCCAGGAATCACAGATCCAGAGGAATGAGATCTCAAAGGCCCTCGCCAGCTTGAGCGAACGCGAGAGATACATCATCACTCACCGTATCATGGGCGACAACCCGTTGACTTTACGGGAAATTGGTGATACACTTCATCTTTCACGGGAAAGGATCAGACAGATAGAGAAAGAGACGTTGACCAAGCTCCGAAGGGAGCTGCAGGATGCGCCGTTATCATAATCGCCCTCGTATTCCATTGAGGTGACTCCGTGCCAATCTATGAGTATCAGTGCCAAAAGTGCAATAATACCTTCGAGGTTTTCCATAAGATAGACGAAGAGTTCAACCCTGCTTGTCCAAAGTGTTTGGCACAGGCGAGAAGAATCATTTCGGCTTCGAATTTCATCCTTAAGGGATCGGGATTTTACGTAAACGATTACCCTTCTGAAAGCAGAAAGAAGGGGAAAAAAGGCGAAAAAGAGGCGGGAAAACCTTCCGGTGAATCACCGAAAACCGAATCTCAAAAAGAAAAGCCCGAGAAAAACCAGTAGCATCCCTTTTCCCCTTGAACAATCTTCCATCAAGAGCTCATCCTAAGGCTTCCCTCTGCGGCCACCCTTTATCGTCAAGATTTCAACGACCCTCTCGAGGATGATATTAGCCACCTCGTCCTTGCTCTTTAATGGAAGGGGATCCACTTTTCCCCGGGAATCGATAATGACCACTTTATTGGTTTCCGTTGCAAACCCCGAGTCGGATCGGCTCACGTCGTTGGCGACAATCAAGTCCAGATGCTTCTCCTTCAACTTTTTCCTGGCATTTGCGATGAGATCCCTCGTTTCAGCGGCGAATCCGATCAAGACACGGTCCCCCTTGAGCGATCCGATCTCCCCGATAATATCGGGGTTTCGCTCCAGTTCGAGGGACGCAGAGGCATCCAGTTTCTTCAGCTTTTGTTTGCTCACAGACTTTGGGTGATAATCGGAAACAGCGGCGGCCTTGATGATAACGGAGCACTCCTTATATTGTTCCAATACTGCTTCTCGCATCTCGGAAGCCGTCCCAACCGAGATAAAGCGAATATTTCCACCCGGAACGGGAAGATGAGTGGGGCCACTAATCAAGATAACATCTGCCCCCCTTCTTGTGGCCATCTTCGCCAGGGCAAATCCCATCCTCCCAGAGGATCGGTTTGTAATGAAGCGAACCGGGTCGATGGGCTCATGGGTTGGGCCAGCGGTTATGAGAATCCGATTCCCATTCATATCCTTTTCCGTGAGCAGGCCTTCGATGCGCTCCACAATATCCACAACCGCCGCCAATCTCCCTTTCCCGATGACCTCGCAGGCCAAATCCCCCTCTTCTGGACCGATAAAGTGGTAACAGGCCTTTTTTAATTTTTCCACGTTCTGCTGGACCGCGACACTCTCCCACATATTGACATTCATCGAGGGGGCGAACAATACTAGCGATCTGCTGGCCATGATCATGGTGGAAAGGAAATCATCCGCGATGCCATGAGCCACCTTCCCCATAATATTGGCCGTAGCAGGGACAATCGCCACCAGATGGGCCATGCCCGCTAACGCCACATGACCTATCTTGGAGTCCTGATGCAGGGAGAATAGGTCCGTCTGGACGGGATTGCCAGAAAGGGTTTGAAACGTGAGCGGAGTGATGAATTCCTGGGCATTTCTGGTCATGACCACGTGTACCCTTGCCCCCTTTTTGATCAGCTCCCGAACCAATTCAGCGGTCTTATATGCTGCAATCCCTCCCGTTACACCCAAAATGATCTCTTTATCCGTCAATATCTCCACTACAAGGCTCCATTTCGATTCTCTTTTTCATCACATTATACAGACTTAATTCGAAAAATCAAAGACCGGGAAATTCCAGAAATGGGGGTTATTGACATTTTTATTTCCTTTCTTCTATCATGCCAGACCAGATGCATCATGGGGTCGAGGGGAGGCTTTATGGAGAATACGTCTGAATCCGCCCAGAAGGATCTGCAGGCGATATTGGAAAAGGTCAATATCGAAGATGCCTTTGCAAAAACCGTTGGCATGCGGGTCGTTGAGCTTTCGCCCGGCTACGCCAAGGCGCTCATGGAGGTCACCGATAATCATGTCAACGTCTTTCGAATGGCTCACGGAGGGGTTATCTTCTCCGTAGCTGATCACGCGTGCGAGGCGGCCGGAAATAGCTTCGGAGAACCGGCGGTGGCGATCCAAAACAACATGCATTTCTTATCGCCGGGTACGCCGGGGGATCGTTTGGAAGCCACGGCTCGAGTCATTCATCGGACGCGAAGGATTGGCCTCATTGAGGCCGTGGTCCGGAACCAACACCAGGAGATCTTGGCCCAGTGTCAACAGGTCATCTATTTCAGGGGCTCCAAGGCGTAGCGTATTGGCCGAAAAAATCTTTACCCCGTTGTTGCAAAAATGTTGAGTCAGCAATAAGCGAACTTTCTGAGAAATGGAAAGGCCTGGGAGAGATCAATCTACATTTTAGTTCAACTACGGGGTAGATTCGCGCTAAGAGCCCCCTTCCTCAGTTTTCAGAGATCCCCAGAAACTCCTTGACAGTACATGCCGGTGATTGTATTGTGAATTTATTCTCTTTTGGATACGCTATCCAAAATCCCAGGTGTGCGCAAACCCTACACGGGGCTATGAGATGGCGGGGGGGGTCCTTTCCGATATTAGCGTCTTGAGCTTGGAACAGGCCACCACGCTGCCCTATTTGACCTGGAGATTGGCCCAAGATGGGGCGCGGGTCGTACGGTTGGAACACCCTGTTTACGGAGATCCCAACCGACATATCGGGGATAATGTGGTGGGCGAAGAGAGGATGAACTCCTACTTTTTGGCCATTAACTCCGGTAAGAAGGCCATTACTCTGGACCTGGCTACCCAACAAGGACAAGAAATTCTGGAAGGTTTGATCTCGAGGCTCAGTGTAGATATCTTTTGTACCAACCAGCTTCCCCGAAACTACCCGAAATTGGGAGTCGAGTATAAAATGCTCAGGAAGATGAAGGACGATATCATCTGGCTTGGCCTCACGGGCTTTGGTCCCACGAGTAACGAGGCTGCCTACGACCCCATCCTACAAGCCAGGGGCGGCCTTATGGAGTTGACAGGGGAGAGGGACGGCGATCCCCAGGTAGTGGGAATACCCCTGGCCGATATGGGGGCCAGCGAACACGGGTATGGGGAACTGATGAAAGCCTTGTATAAGAGAGCGAAAACCGGCAGTGGGAGTCGAATCGACATATCCATGTTCCAGAGCACGGTCTCGTGGTTGACAGTTCCCATCACCTTAACCACGTCCTTCGGAAAAACGATCTCCCGGAGGGGAAACACCCACGAGTTTTTTGCCCCCGTCTCGGTCTATTCTACCAAGGATGGCTACGTCTATTTAGCGGTTGGAAACGACAGGCAGTGGAACACCATCGCGAGCATGCCCGAATTCCTGCATTTGGCCAAGAAGGAATATGAGACGAATGCCGGCCGCATCGCGGATGTGGTTTCCTTTAATCAGGAGATAAATGAGGTTACCAAGACAAAAACCACCCGAGAATGGATTGACATTTTCCGCAAGGCGACCGTCCCCATTTCCAAGGTGACCAGTGTCGAGGAGGTCACCCAAGACCCCTTCATCAAGGATATCCTGCTCCATGCCAAGGATTCCAAAACGGGGATGGAGCTAACCCTATCTCCACCTCCTTTCACCACTGCCTATCTCGAATCCGTCAACTTCACCTTGAGCTTTCCTCCCCGATTCGGCGAACACAATGAGGAGATCTATGGGTCGATCTTGGGATATAGACAAGTCCAGTTGAAGGAGTTTGAGGAAAGGAAGATTATTTAAACCCCATCTACTCAGAAACCTTCGAACATCTGGGAAAGAATGAAAGGGCGAAGTAAGGACAAGGAGTGAAGCCACCCTTTCACCAATAGGATCGATATTGCAGGGAGGGCGCCAATGGATTTTGCTTTTACCGAAGAACAGGAATTCTTCAGACAAACGGTAAGGGATACAATCGATCGTATGATTATGCCGAAAGTCCAAGAACTGGATGAGGGGGAGGAGTTCTCCTTCGAACTCTGGCATGAGTTCGCCAAGCTCGGATACTTGGGGATCCGGCATCCCGAGGAGTACGGAGGAATGAACATAGACGTCATCTCCCAGATGATCTTTTACGAGGAACTCTTTCGGGGAGATGTTGGTTTCGCCATGACCGTAACCATGCAGATCCTGATGGGCACCTATTTTATCGGGCGGTTCGGGACCGAGGAGATCAAGCAGAAGGTCCTGGTCCCAGCCATTAAAGGGGAAAAGATTGGAACCATTTGCTTCACCGAGGATCAGTCGGGGTCGGATCTCGCCGGTACGAGGACGACGACGGTCTTGGAAGGAGACGAATGGGTGATCAACGGCACCAAGATGTGGATCACCAATGCGCCTACCTGCAACTTCTGCACGGTCCTGACCACGACGGATCCCAGCCAGGGTATTAAGGCCCTCAACTTTTTCTTGGTCGAGGAGGATATGCCCGGCTTTTCCAGGGGACAGCAGCTCAAAAAACTGGGCTCCAGGAGTTCCGTAACCGGGGAGTTGGTCTTCGATAATGTGCGTGTTCCCAAGGATTACTTCTTGGGGGAGGAGTTGGGCAAGGGCGTCCAATATGCGGGCGAAATCCTCAATGAGGTTCGTGTCATGACGGGTCTTGCCGCCTGCGCCATCGCCAAAATGGCCATGGACGACGCCAGGGAGTATGCGAACCGAAGAATTGCCTTTGGGAACCCCATCTCCAAATATCAGCTCATACGATCTAAATTTGCAAACTTCTGGGCCTGGTATGAGTCTGCCCGCTGGTATTGTTATCGTTGCGCTTGGATGATCCAACAGGGCCTTCCATGCCTCACCGAGTGCATGCTGGCGAAGATGTTTGCCACGGAGATGTGCCTCTCAGCGGTGGACGAAGCCACCCGCATCTACGGAGGAAATGCCTTCGCCATGGAATACCCGTCCCAGCGGTACTTCAGGGATGCTCGGTTTCTTCTCTATGGAGGCGGATGCCACGAGGTACTCCAGGACTATCTGGGGAGGATCTATCTCAAGGAGGATTGATTCCATGGATATCCTTGTTCTGGTAAAACAGGTGCCGGATACGAAAGCCATCATCAGGGCTCAATCGGATACCGAATTGGATATCGAAAATAAATATTCCCTCAACTTCTTCGATGAATTTGCCGTGGAGGAAGCTTTGAGGATCAAGGAGAAATTGGCCAGTGGAAAGGTGGCGGTTATAACCCTGGGTTCCAAAAAGGCGGTCGATGCGCTGCGAAGGGGTATCGCCATGGGTGCCGATGAGGCGTTTCAAATCGAAGATCCCGCCCTGGAAGAGATCGATGGTTACGCCACTGCCAAAACCCTGGCCAAATTCATTGAGAGCCAAGGCTATGACGTCATCCTGTGCGGTAAACAAGCCATCGACGATGATTCGGGAGCTGTGGGGCCGGCCCTGGCGCAATTTCTTGGAATCCCCTATCTCACCTCCATCGTTGAGTTAAAGATTGCCGCCGACAAGAAGGAGGCAAGGGCGGCCCGGGAGATAGAAGGGGGGACGGAAATCGTTACATGTCCCCTTCCCGCTCTGTTCACCGCACAGAAGGGCCTCAATGAGCCGCGTATTCCCCAGGTGGCTGGGGTGATGAAGGCTATGAAGGCCCAAATCCAGAAATTCGATCTCAAAGCCTTAGGCCTTTCCCCGGAGGACGTAAGGCCAAAGACCAAAATCCTGAAATTCTATCCGCCCGGGAAAAGGCCACCGGTGAAGATGATCGAGGAGGAGTTCCCGAAAAATGTGGAGGTTTTGGTGAAAATACTGCGGGAGCAGGAGAAGGCGATATAAGGAGCTCTGAAAACGAGGGGAAAGGAGCTCTGAGCGAAAAATAAACGGTGTTGCGGTGCTGCAGTGTTGCAGTCGGAAGGGGGAAAGAGGTTAGAGGGTGGAGGCAGGAGGAGAAATGCCGAGTGACAAATAACGCATAATGGACACGGACACGACGATGAATGCCAAATGTCAAAGCTCAAATGCCAAAAGGGAAAATCCAAATGACAAATGATGGGGTCCGAAACACGAGCACGGGCACGAGCACGAAATACACGGACACGAAACACGAACACGATAGTCAATGTCAAAGTTCAAAGTTGGGAATCCCTGGAAAACCGGGAAAACGAACTCTGGGGGAAGGGGAATGTGGACAACAGATCCCATGAATAAGGAGTAGGATATGGCCGGTATATGGATCTTCGTGGAACAGAGAGACGGAGCTATAAGGAAGGTCTCCATGGAGTTGCTGTCGGGGGGAAGGGCATTGGCTTCCACACTGGGCGAGGACATGGCGGCCGTCCTCCTCGGATATCAGGTCGGCCCCATGGCTGAAAAATTGGCCAAATGCGCCGCCAGGGTTTACGTTATCGATGATCCCCTCTTTCAATATTACAGCGCGGACTCCTACGGGGAAAGCTTGGCCAACATGGTCCATACGTACGATCCTTCCATCCTGTTGGGGGGTTCCACCTTCATGGGAAGGGATCTCTTTCCCTGGCTGGCCAGCCGCCTCGCCACGGGATATGCAGCGGACTGTACCGATATCACCATCGGGGATGATAAAGGCATCATCGCGAAAAGGCCCATGTATGGGGGAAAGGTCCTGGCTGATGTAATCTTCCCACAAGCCAGGCCACAGATGGCCACCGTGCGGCCCAATGTATTTCCCCTCAAGTCCCTCGAAGAAGCGGCAACGGGGGAGATTATCCATGTCGAGCCAAAGGGAGATTCCTCGACTATCAGAACCAAGGTAGAAAGGGCCGAGAAGAAGGCTACCGGAAAGGTTGACCTCACCGAGGCCGATATCGTAGTAGCCGCAGGCCGAGGTATCAAAGGGCCGGAAAACTTCCACATCATCGAGGAGCTCGCCGAGGTGCTCAACGCCACCGTGGGAACGACCCGGGCGGTTGTCGATAACCAGTGGAGGGATCACAACGATCAGATCGGGAAGAGCGGAAAGATTATCTCCCCTAAACTCTACATGGCCTTTGGGATCTCCGGAGCTATCCATCATACCATGGGTATTGATACATCAAAGGTTATCGTAGCCGTGGATAAAAAGCCCAATGCCCTCATCTTCGACTATGCGGATTACGGAATCGTTGGGGATCTCTTTCAAATCGTTCCTGCCCTCACCGCGGAGTTTAAAAAGGCTCTCTCGGAATAGGGGAAAGGAAGAGCTTCGGGTGCCCTCCTGAAATTCGCGGTCGAGGGAAAACCCATCGGTTCGGGGCTTCCCCGGGGAGAGGATTATGGAAAAGATCGACGTGGTTATCGTGGGAGGAGGCCTCGCAGGTCTCTCCTGTGCATATAACCTTGCCGGGGAAGAATTGACGGTCCTGGTCCTCGAAAGGGGTGATTTCTCCGGCAGCAAGAACGTGACCGGGGGCCGAATCTACCTGGGCCCTATCCAGAGATTCATGCCCAACCTCTGGGAGGAGGCCCCTTTTGAGCGGCATGTCACGAAAGAAGCCCTAACCCTGATGGCCGGAAACTCCTCAACCACCTTTCAGCTCTCCAGTCAAAGGATGAACCAACGGCCCTACCCGAGCTATACCATCCTCAGGTCCACATTCGATCGCTGGCTTGCCGATAAGGTTATGGGAAAAGGGGCCTATGTAATCCCCGAAAAGAGGGTGGATGGTCTGATGATGGAGGATGGAAGGGTCGTTGGAGTCGTAACAGACGAGGAGGAGATAGCCGCAGAGGTCGTGGTGGCCGCCGATGGTGTCCTCTCCTTTCTGGCGGAAAAGGCCGGGTTGAGGAAGCCCTTCGAACCACAACATTTCGCCGTCGGGTTCAAGGAAGTCATACAACTCCCCAGGGAAAAGATAGAGGACCGGTTTGGGCTCAGGGGCGACGAAGGAATGGCACACCTCTTCGTCGGGTCCTTGACCAAGGGGATAATGGGGGGTGGATTTCTCTACACCAACCTGGAGAGCATCTCCCTGGGAATGGTAATCGGGATCGACGCAATCAACAAAAGGGAACCGCGGCAGGAGGTTTACCAACTTTTGGATGAATTCAAGGAATTCACCGAGGTCAAAAAGCTCATTGAAGGGGGAAGTCTCTCCGAATACTCCGCCCACATTATCACAGAGGGTGGAATGGATGTCATGCCCAGGCTCTATTCCGACGGCATTTTGGTTGCAGGTGATGCCGCCGGGTTTGGGCTCAACATGCTCATCACGGCGAGGGGGATGGAATACGCCATCGCCTCGGGGGTGATGGCTGCCGAGACCATCAAGGAGGCCAAGAAGAAAGGGGATTTTTCCGCCCGGTCCTTGGCCTACTACGAAGATCTCCTGCGGAACAGTTTCCTCCTGAAGGAGCTCGATACCTTTCGCAACATCCCCTCCATTTTGAAGAATCCCAGATGGTTCAATCACTACC
>JAUWDQ010000178.1 GCA_030608745.1 Pseudomonadota bacterium
GCGTTGCACTTCATCCCCTGCCCTGTTAAATTGAAGGCAGGTTATATCAAGAGATATGAGATATAGAAGCTGCTTGAAAACAGTAACATCAAACAAAGAAAATATTTAACAGGGTAAATCACTGCAGCGTACTTCTATGTACGCCTCATTCCTCAGGATTTGCGCGCCTTGCATCTGGATCTTTTTTCTTTCCCGTCTGATTTCAACTTTTTGCAATCACGTCAAATCACACAGCAGAAATTACCTGGCATATTCGACAGCCCTGTTTTCCCGAATCACTATGACTTTTATTTGACCGGGGTAAGTTAATTCCTCCTCGATTTTATGGGCAATATCTTTGCACAACATAAGGGACTCTTCATCTGAAACCTTCTCATTTTGCACGATGACACGAATTTCCCTACCGGCCTGGATCGCATAAGATTTATCAACCCCTGGGAAGGAATTGGCAATCTTCTCGAGATCGTCCAATCGCTTCACATAGGTCTCCAACATTTCACGCCGAGCTCCAGGCCTCGCCCCAGATAAGGCATCAGCTGCTTGAATTAAAATATCCAATAGGGTTTCCATCGGTTCCTCGCCATGGTGGGATGCTATGGCGTGTATCACAATTGAAGATTCCCCATGTTTCTTGGCCATATCTGCCCCGATCCGAGCATGGGAACCCTCGACTTCGTGATCGAGGGCTTTGCCAATATCGTGCAATAAACCAGCCCTTTTGGCTTGTTTCACGTCGACCCCAAGCTCCGAAGCCATTATTCCCCCTAGAAAAGCCACTTCTATAGAGTGTTGGTACACGTTTTGAGCAAAGCTTGTCCTGAATTTCAGCCTTCCGATGAGCTTTATCAGTTCAGGATGAATCCCGTGAACGCCGACATCGAATGTCGCCTGTTCCCCTGCTTCGCGAATAGTCGTGTTCATTTCCTGTTCTACCTTCTGAACGACCTCTTCGATGCGAGCAGGATGAATTCGTCCATCGCTGACAAGTCGCTCAAGGGCAATTCTGGCTATTTCTCTGCGGATGGGATTAAAACCGGATAGAATAACCGCTTCAGGCGTATCATCGATGATCAGGTCAATTCCCGTCGCCGCCTCGATGGCCCTGATATTCCTCCCCTCCCTACCGATAATTCTCCCCTTCATCTCGTCGTTGGGCAGATTCACAACGGAGACGGTCCGTTCTGCAACGTAATCCCCCGCATACCTTTGGACAGCCAAGCTTATGATTTCCTTGGCCTTCTTGTCCGAGAGTTCCCGGGTTTCCTCCTCGATCGCCCTGATTCGTTTTGCCGCCTCGTGTTTTGCCTCACTCTCCATGGACTCTACGAGCATTCGTTTTGCCTCTTCCGATGAGATCCTGGCGATGGTTTCCAACTTGATGCGCTGTTTCTCAATCAGCTCATCATACTGCTTTTGTTGTTCGGCAACCAATCGTTCTTTTCCAGAAAGGTCTTTCTCCCTCCGAGATATCTCCACATCCTTAAAATCGATCAACTCCACCTTCTTATCCAGGTTAGTCTCTTTTTGGTGCAACCTCTTCTCTTCCGCTTGAAGTTCTTCGCGCCTCCCAACGGTCTCCTTTTCAAATTCGCTTTTGGCCTGATAGAGTTTGTCTTTCGCCTGGAGTAAAGCCTCCTTCCTCAAAATCTCCGCTTTCTTTTCCGCTTCTTCAATTATCCTCTGCGACGTGCTTTCCGCCGTCCTCAACCTCGATTCCGCGAACTTCTTTCGGCCATAAAAACCAACGAGAAGGCCGATAAAGGCCGAGATTGAGGAAATCACGATGAATATGTTGAGGGATATTTTCAATGGAAAACACACCTCCTCCCCTTTTTCAGTTCTTGAATGATAAATCTCCTTGGGACGATATGATGGCGGGATGACGAGGTGAGCCTAAATGAAAGAAGAAAGTGGTTAAAGCCTATCCTTTGGGGGGGTTAATCCAATAGAGATATCCCCTATTTATCTCACTGAATGGGGGTTTATCCAAATCTCCCTTCTTCTCTGGTGCTGTACATTGATGTTTTCCATGAAAATGGCGAAAACCCATTACCGATCTATTCTCAACTATCTAACTTTGTAGGAAGATTTAAGATTTTTAAACCGTTGGATATGCCATCCCCCAACTCGAACCATAATCTCTCAACCACTTCTCCCCAAGGTATCCCTTCGGATCCCCCGGTCGTACTCACCCCAGATCTACCCGTTACCCATCATTCAAAGGATCAATACCTGTCTTGCTGTTTCGTCCCGTTCTCCAAAAATCTTCAATTCCCCCGCCTTGTGCCGTGTGGTCAGTCTGTTTGAACCTGATTTCATCAGGTGGGCACCTTGTTATTGCTTTAGGCTTCCCTTACACAAAGGGCTTGCTCACCACAATAAGAGAAGGTTCCCTTTTTTTATGGTGTTGGCTCAAAACTATCTGGCCAGCACGAACACGGCAGGGGAATTTGTCATTCGAAATATTCCTTCCCTCCATCGTACTGTTTTAGCTGAGTCTCAATGGTTTTGACAATTTCCCTCGACCGATTTTCTACCTCTGACAGAAGCTCCCCTCTCTTTTCCATCTCCTTAAAAAAGTCATCCGCAATATTTAAGGCCGCCAATATGGCGGTGTTCAGGGTTGAAACCGTCTTCGTATTCCGTACAATTTCGTCCATCTTTTCGTCCACGTACTTTGCTATCTTTTGGATGTACTCCTTATCAGCATCGGTCTTAACGGTGTAGTCTTGCCCGAAAATATTGACCTCTACCAATCTCTCCACTTCATGCCCTTCAATGGTCTAAAAACCTAGGTCCTCGATCCGCTGGATTAGCCGTTCAATTTTGGCCTTGACAGAACCCTTTCTGCCATCCAGAGCCTGGAGCTTTTCATTCAGTTCATCAATACTCTGGTCCTTCCGGCGGAGCTTATCTGCCAAGGCCTCCTTCTCCTGCCTCAGATGATTATATCCCTGAAGAATCTCCTGCACTCGTTCTTCCAAGCGCTTAAAGTATTCTTCCATTATCTCTATTTTTCAATAATTTTGTTATATTATTCTTACAATTCTAAAATTCATTCTAAGAAAAGTCAAGCCTTTTCTTGGCCCTTCCCCTTCCCCCATCCCAGATAACCCCAAAGGTAGGCCTCGATAAATGGATCCAGACCACCATCCAATACCCCTTCCACATCCCCCACCGTGACACCTGTCCTGTGGTCTTTTACCATTTTATATGGATGCATAATGTAGGATCGAATTTGACTCCCCCATGCAATATCCTTCTTATTCGCATAAAGTTCCTTCTCCTTTTCCGCCTTTTCCTGGAGCTCCTTCTCGTATAACTTCGATCTCAATACCTTCATCGCCATGGCCTTGTTCTTATGCTGGGATCTCTCGTTTTGGCATTGGACAACGATGCCCGTTGGAATATGAGTAATCCTTACAGCCGAATCCGTCTTGTTGACATGTTGACCACCGGCTCCACTTGATCTAAATGTATCGGTCCGAAGATCCGCCTCATCGATCTCAACCATAATTTCCCCTGAAATTTCAGGATATACGAAAACAGAGGCGAAAGAAGTATGTCGCCTCCTACCGGTATCAAAAGGGGAGATCCGGACAAGCCGATGGATTCCTATCTCTGCCTTTGCATATCCATAGGCGTAATCCCCGTTTACCGTGAATGTTACATTTTTTATGCCCGCTTCCTCTCCCGTCAAGATATCGATTATTTGGCTCTTGTACCCCTTCTTTTCCGCCCACTTCAGGTACATCCTCAGCAGCATTTCCGCCCAATCTTGGGCCTCGGTACCTCCTGCTCCAGCATTGATATTCACGATGGCGTTATTGGGGTCATGTTGCCCTCCCAACATTTCCCTGAATTCGATATCGCGGATTTGCCTTTCAACCTGATCCAGTTTTCTCCGGACTCCCTCGATCTCTTCTTCGTCCTCCTCCTCCTCAGCCAGTTGGAGTAATATCGCTCCATCCTCCAATTCCTTCTTTATCCCTTGCCATTGGTTTACAACGTCTAAGAGAGCCGTCCTCTCCTTCAATACACCATGGGCCTCTTCGGTCACTTCCCAAAATGCTGAATCGGCGATCCGTTTATCGATCTCTTCAATTCGTTTTACCTTTGCACCTACGTCAAAGACGGCCCCGGATTTCATCGGCTGTTCTGCTTAAATCCGCAATTCTTTCCCTTAAATCGCTTTCCATCTCATTTACTCCTTTTTTCCAAAAATTCTTTCCTATACCATTGGAGACATTCTTTCAACCCAACTCCAATGTCGAACTTGGGGGAATATCCCATCTTCGCCTTGGCCATTGTGATATCGGCAAGTGAATGTTTAATGTCTCCCTGCCTCGGGCTACCATAGGTTGGGGTTATCTCCTTACCCAATTCATGCAACATTTCCCGGTATAATTGGTTTATCGAAATCCTCTTTCCCGCAGCGATATTGAATACGCCGCCCCCAATCCCTTTGGCATGGCAGGCCTTCCAGTTGGCCTGAACACAATCGGATACATACGTGAAGTCCCTCGTCTGTTTTCCATCACCGTATATGGTGGGGGATTCATCACGTAATAAACACCTGATGAAGGAAGGGATAACGGCTGAATATGGCGAATAGGGGTCTTGTTTTGACCCGTAGACGTTGAAATAGCGAAGGCAAACCGTCTCCAAGCCATAAATCTTATAGAAGACTTTGCAGTAGTTCTCTTGGGCATACTTTGTAACAGCATATGGGGAACCGGGGGATGGATTCATCGTCTCAACCTTTGGCAATACCTCGCTCTCACCATAAACAGAAGATGAACTCGCACAAACAAACCTCTTTACCTTGGCGTTTTTGGACGCTATCAGGAGGTTCAATGTCCCATCTATATTGGCCTCATTCGTTGTCGCGGGATCCTCAACGGATCTGGGTACGGAACAGACCGCGGCCTGGTGCAAAACGAAATCGAATCCCTTTACCGCCTCCTCGCAGGCCTTCCGGTCACAAACATCCCCCGTGATCAAATCGATGCGTTCCACAAAGGGTTCTATGTTTTCCATCTTCCCCGTGGAGAAGTTATCCAGAACCCTCACGTTCTCTCCCCGCCTTTGCAGGAATTCGACCAAGTGAGACCCTATGAACCCAGCACCTCCGGTCACCAAAAAACCCGCCATACTAACCTCCTTGGCCTAAAAAACCCTCTCTCCCAAATCCCCTACCCCTCGTTCCCCCTCAAGACGTCCGCTAACGCCTCACCCATATCAGCGGGGTTCTCAACGGTTCTGGCTCCTGCCTCTTCCAACGCGCGTATCTTCTCCACGGCCGTCCCCCTCCCCCCCGAGATGATGGCCCCCGCATGGCCCATCCTCCTGCCGGGAGGGGCCGTCCTCCCCGCAATAAAGGAGACCACGGGCTTTGTTACACGTTTCCGGATATACTCAGCAGCCCCCTCCTCCGCTGTCCCACCAATCTCGCCTATGAGGACCACCGCCTCCGTGTTGGAATCCTGCTCAAACAACTCCAAGAAGTC
>JAUWDQ010000123.1 GCA_030608745.1 Pseudomonadota bacterium
AGGATTTGGACATTTGGATTTAGATATTGTTTAGTATTTAGTGTTTCGGATTTAGGATTTATTCCTTGTTTGACTGCAGCACTGCAACACTGCATAATTTTCCGCTCGGAACTCCTTTTTCCAGTTTTTCAGAGATCTCGGATTTTTTCCTTGACAGGGTCTTTTTTTTTTATTAAAATAGTTTCAATTGAAACAGTTGAACAAGAATCGTGCGGTTTTACATTGGGGGGTGGCATGAGGGGGAGGGTTTACGATCTGAGGTTGTTCATGAAGGAGGAGATGGTCAATGGATCGATCAATCTCGTGACCAGGGAAACCGGGGTGGTTATTCGGGAAAGGCTGGAGCGGGAATTGATTGGGGAAGCAGATCCAACGGTTGCCTTTTTGGATTTTTCGGGTGTTGGGGTGGTCGATTACTCCTGCGCTGATGAGGTGATCGCGAAATTGGTCTCAAGACTTTTGAGCGCCGAGTATGGAGACAAGTTCATCGTCTTAGAGGGCCTCTCCTCGAATCAGATGGAGAATATCGAAGTGGCATTGGAGAGGAAGAAGTTAGCTGTCCTCTCTTTGCAGGAGACAGTAGGCTGGCAAATCATCGGTTTCTTAAACAATTATTTGAGGAAGACCCTGGTTTCGGTGATGGAGAGGGGAAATATTACATTGAGGGAATTAGCTGAGGAGGGGAGGATCGGATTGAATACCGGAGGAACGAGATTGCTCAACCTCTATAAGAAGAGATTGATCTGGAGATCGGAAGAGGTTTCAAGGGAGGGAGGAAGGCAATTCGTCTATAAATCTTTAACGGCTGTAAGGGGGTATTGAATGGAGAAGCCAAAGGAGAGCAAAGTCATAAATCTTAAGAGACCATTGATGCCCGAGTGTAATGGATGTATCTGGTATGAACGTGAGGAAAAGAACCCCGACTGTATCAATCAAAATAAGATCATATGTAAGCTTTACATCGAGAAACTCTTCGGGGATCTCAAGGCTGGAACTAGCTGAAGAGGGCGTCTCTTTGGCATACATTGGAAGAACGCCTTTAGTACGTTAAGTAATGAAGAGGGTTTTCGTCCCTTTGCCTCGAGATATCCCTTCGAAATCTGGGTTATCCCAAGGAGACACTTATCCCATTTCGTCTCCATTGGGGATGAGGAGATGTGGGGTATGGCCTCGGTCATGGGAACCGCCTTCGGCCGGCTCTTACGGTTGTTGCAAAACCCCCCTTACAGTTTTGCCTTCCATAGTTCCCTTACACAGGAAAAATACCATAGGGCGGAATATCACTGGCACGTGAAGATCAGGCCGAGGATCGGACTGAGGGAGGGTTTCGAGTGGGCTACGGGATTTTTCGTCAACCCAACTCCCCCTGAATTGGCGGCGACTCACCTTTGCGAGGCGGATTGAGCACGATACCATCCCACTCCCCTTATCCCGGAAGGATGGGGAGATCTGAAAAGATAAGTGATTCGCCGTCGAGCGGTCAGGAGGAGCAAAAGCGTTGGGAAAATTTAACTATTTGATATTATAGGGTTTTTTAATTTGACTAATTTCTAGGCAATGTGCTAAATTTTACGGATTTTAAAATACTTACGACCCTGCAATCATGGGTTATCAACAGACTTTTCCACAATTTTGTGGAACACTTGGGCCATGCAGGGGGAAAAGCCGGAAAAGATATTGATGGTCCATCAAGGAGGCGTGGGGGATTTCATCCTCTGTCTCCCCGCTTTCGGGTCCATTAGACAGTATTATCCCAAGGCGCGAATTGAGTTGATAGGCTATCCGAGGACCCTTCAACTCGTGGAGAGCCGATACTATGTGGACCAGGGGAAGTCCATTGATCAGGTCGGGTTCGGATCCTTTTACCTGGAAAATGGCAACCTCGGGAGTACGATTTTCCGATTTTTCACGGGCTTCGATCGGGCCTTTCTCTTCCTCCAAGATCGGGGCAGGATTTTCTCGGACAATGTAAGGAGGACCGGACTTAAGGAGGTTTTTTCAATTCCCCCCTTTCCCGAGAAAGGGAGGAGGGTCCATGTCATTGACCACATGCTTTCCTCCCTCTCATCAATGGGAATCCCTCAGGGAGGGAGAATTCCCAGGATCTTCCTCTTGGAAGAAGATAGGCGGTTCGCCGAGGCGTGGTTGGGGCACAGGGACGCCTATAATGGGATGGGAAATGGGTTGGTCGCCCTCCATCCGGGCAGTGGAAGTCGAAACAAGCTCTGGCCCGTAGAGAATTTCTTGGATCTGGCCGCAAGGATTACCGGTGATTTAAGGGTCAATATGATTCTCTTTATCGGTCCCGCCGAAAGGGAATACCTGGGGAACGGATTGGAACGGATGCGATCCGTGAGTCCTATTTGGGCCGAGGATCTGCCCTTGATTCACGTTGCCTCACTACTAGATCGGTGCCGATGTTACATCGGAAACGACTCTGGGATGACCCACTTGGCTGCCGCCGTTGGGATTCCGACCATTGCGCTGTTTGGTCCCACAGACCCGAAAATCTGGGGACCCCGAGGAGAAAGGGTGGCTATCTTAAGGAAGAACCTGGACTGCTCGCCCTGTACCGATGAAGAGTTGGCACGGTGTAGTCATCGGAGGTGCCTTGAGCTCATTGAGGTAGAAGAGGTAATTGAGAGGGTGAGGGAGTTGATGTGTGGAAAGGAGTGACTAACCCCTTGGATTCGTGCCTTCTTTGACGATCCTATTCATTCAGGAAGGGAATCCTATGTGACCTCGGGACTGATAGGGTTAAGCGCTTTTCTTTGTGTGTTAGGTGTGATATAGTTGCCGAGGGGTTCAGATCAAGACCAGAAGGAAAGGGGGAAGATTTATGGAAGAGAAGAAGGTGGGAGTGGTAATCAAGTTTTTTGGAAAAATTGGTGTTGCGGCAATTAAGCTCACCGATGACAGCTTGAGGGTGGGAGACACCATCCACATTAAGGGCCACACAACGGATCTCACCCAGAAGGTGGAGTCGATGCAGGTCGAGAACCAGAACGTGGAAGAGGCGGCTCCTGGTGCAGATATCGGGATTAAGATCGGGGATCGGGTCCGCGAAAACGATGTGGTCTACAAGGAGATTGAGTAAGGGAGAAAATGCGAGCTATTCCCAGCATGAAGGATGCAAAGGAGACGTGTCTTCGTTGTGGGAGGGAGTCAGGGGAGATATCCGAGGCCTTAAAGCTTTGCCTCCATTGTATTCGAGACCATTTCGATGAGGTGGTGCCACAGATCGCAGAAGCGCATGGAGTTGCAAGGAGCACCTTTGATCTTCCCTTGAAACCTCCTCAAGACCCCAAGGGGATTTCCTGCGGAATCTGTTCCAATGAATGTCGGATTCCCGATGGGGGGCAGGGATACTGTGGGGTGAGGAGCAATCGAGGAGGGGTCCTGGAGGGGGTTACATCGGAGGAGGGAAACCTGGGATGGTATTATGATAGCCTTCCAACCAACTGTGTGGCTGATTGGGTCTGTCCCGGAGGATCTGCCTCGGGGTATCCTCGCTTCTCCTATGCCAAGGGCTCTGAATACGGTTACAAGAATTTGGCCGTCTTCTATCAAGCCTGTTCTTTCGATTGCCTCTTCTGTCAGAATTGGACTTTCAGGCAGAGGATTCACCAAGGGGAGAGGATTAGCGCACGGAAGTTGGTCCAATTCGTCGATGATCAAACCAGTTGCATCTGTTTTTTTGGCGGAGATCCCACCCCTCAACTTCCTCACTCCCTGAGGACTTCCCAAATCGCTTTGGAACGGTGTCAGGGCCGAGTCTTGAGGATCTGCTGGGAGACCAACGGGTCCATGAACCTTTCCCTTTTGAAGGAGATGGCCGAGATAGCTTTTAATTCGGGGGGATGTATAAAGTTTGACCTCAAGGCGTGGAGCGAACCAGTCCATTTCGCCCTATGCGGAGTGAGCAATAAGAGGACGATAAAGAACTTCAGGTATTTGGGCCGATGGGTGGGCAGAAGGCCGGATCCGCCATTTTTGATCGCAAGCACGTTGCTGGTTCCGGGATATATCGATGACGATGAAATAAGGTCCATTTCCAGGTTGATTGCCTCCGTGAGCCCCGAGATCCCCTACGCCCTCCTGGCCTTTTACCCTCAATTCTATTTCGGCGACCTGCCTACCACCGCTCGATCCCATGCCTTGAGGTGTAAGGAGATTGCGGAGGAAGCAGGGTTGAAGCGGGTTAGGATTGGAAATGTTCATCTGCTGACATAATGGGGTATCGTGAGGGGTCGAACGTGGCATACCCAGATAATGGTTGCTTATTTTGCCGAGATCTGTAAAAAACTTGGGGAAGGAGCTCTGAGCGCGTGGATTCACCCTTTACTTGAATCAAAATGTCCATTGTAACCCCTATCTTTAACCGCAGCACAGCAGCACCGCAGAACCGCAGCACTTTTGTCTATCGCAGCACTGCAACACCGTAAAACCGTACCTCCGTTCAGGGATAGACCATGAGAATGGGTACAGCCCACCTTCCCCTCCATCACGGAAGGGCACCGGTTTGGCTCTTCCGTCGGATGAAGGAGCTGGCTCGGGAGATAAGCCTCGTAATCATCGACCAATTCGGTTCGTTGGAGATGTTGAGGAGACTCTCTGATCCCTTCTGGTTTCAATCCTTCGGCTGTGTATTGGGATTCGATTGGCACAGCAGTGGCTTGACCACTACCCTCTGTGGAGCGCTCAAGGAGGGGTTGCGGGGGACGGAAAGGGATTCCGGTCTCTTCATTGCCGGGGGGAAGGGAAGGGTATCGAGGAAGACACCTATTGAGATCGAGGAGTTCTGTGATCGATTTTCCACAGATGCAAAGGGTCTCGTATACGCAAGCAAGATGACCGCCAAAGTCGATAGTGCGGCGCTTCAAGATGGCTATCAACTCTATCACCATACCTTTTTCTTTACCAAGGCGGGGTCATGGTGTGTTGTGCAGCAGGGAATGAACGAACTTACAGGCTATGCGCGTCGATATCATTGGATGGGCCATGGGTTGGGTAGTTTCGTATGCGAACCTCACTCCGCAGTCTGCTGTAACCATCGGGACAAAGTTCTCAACATGGTCGCCAGGGAAAGTGAGGGTATCAGGCAAACGACAACCCAAATCGCCTCGGAGTATCCCGGCAGGATCTCTTCGGAGATTCAAAGGCTTCGGACGCTGGAACTTCCCCAGGGGCATGGAGTCGTTTTGGGGGATCGAGGAGCGAGATGGCTAATAAAGGTCTTAGAGAGGACCCATGAGCACCAACCAGCGGATTTCGAGGCCCTCTTGTCAACTCGGGGAGTTGGTGCAAAAACCATCCGAGCCCTCGCCCTCATCTCGGGACTGATCTATGGGGTGGAACCCAGCTTTCGAGACCCCGTAAAATTTAGCTTTGCCCATGGGGGAAAAGACGGACACCCTTATCCCGTCGACAGGGCGAATTATGATCTATCCATCGAGGTTCTTCGGCAGGCGCTATCGACGGCCAAGATTGGTCGAGGAGAGAAGTTGAAGGCGATGAGGCGATTGGCCTTCCTCGAGAGTGGGGAAACCCCACCGAAGGAGTAGATATGCGGTTTATCGCCGATCTTCACTTGCACTCCAGGTATAGCCGGGCCACCAGCCGAAATATGGAGTTGGAGAGCCTGGCCGTATGGGGGAAGAAAAAGGGAATTACCCTTCTAGGAACCGGGGACTTCACTCATCCCACGTATTTTGCGGAAATGAGGTCGAAGCTAGAGCCCTTCGGTGAGGGGATCTATGTGCTCAAGGGTGGAGAGAGGGAAACGAAGTTCATGCTCACCACGGAGGTGAGCAACATTTTCTCCCAGGGGGGGAAGGTTCGAAAGATCCACACTCTAATCTTCGCGCCGAATTTTTCCGCTGTTGAAGGGATTAACGATAAGTTGAGGAGTCTGGGGAAGTTGGGTTCTGATGGGAGGCCGATCTTTGGGTTTCCGGTCAAGGAGTTGGTAAAGATCGTCCTGGGCATCTCCAGTGAATGCTTGGTGGTGCCCGCCCATGTGTGGACCCCTTGGTTCTCGGTCTTTGGGGCCAATTCGGGGTTCGATTCCCTCGAGGAATGCTTCGAGGAAGAGGTCAAGCATATCTTCGCCATCGAGACGGGGCTCTCCTCGGACCCTGAGATGAACTGGCGATTGTCCACGTTGGATAATATAACGCTGATCTCCAACTCCGATGCTCATTCTCCGAGTCGATTGGGCAGAGAGGCCAATGTCTTCGATTGCCCTTTGGATTACCGGGAGATCATTCAGGCCATAAGGGACAAGGACCCCAGAAAATTCCTTTTTACCATCGAATTCTTCCCCCGGGAGGGAAAATATCACTATGATGGCCATCGCAATTGCGGGGTGGTCTTTTCCCCTCTCCAGACCAAAACTAATGACTACCTCTGCCCGGTCTGCAAGAAGAGGCTAACTGTAGGGGTGATGCATCGGGTAGGAGAGATGGCCGATCGTGCGGAGGGTTTTATCCCCGGCAACAGCATTCCTTCCATTCACCTGATTCCCCTTGACGAGATCATCGCGGAGAGCCTGGATGTCGGGGTGGGAACCAAGGCGGTGGAAGGCGAATACGAACGATTAATTCGGGCAGGAAGATCTGAGTTGGCCATTCTTTTAGATCTGCCTCCCGAAGAATTGAAGCGTTTTACCTCCTCCCGGGTCCTCGAAGGAATCATTCGGGTGAGACAGGGGAAACTCCATATCTCTCCGGGCCATGACGGGGTTTACGGAAAGATCAGCATCTTTTCCGCGAATGGGAAAGGAGAAGGGGAGGCTTCTGAGCAGCAGATGAGCCTCTTCTGAATGGTGAGTCCCAAAAGGCGATGTGGGGAGGCTGGCGGCGGAAATGGCAATCAAGATCGGTTGTTGCGGGTTTTCCGTAGTAAGGGAAAGGTATTTTTAACAATTCTCCACGGTGGAAATCCAACATGGGGAAAACCATCTATTTCATGTTTAACAACATTTTCATGATGGAAGATGCCCGTCGATTCGAGGAGTTTGTGCGAAGTGGATGCTGAGGCAGTCCTGAGGAGAGGAGAGATCCCGGGCGATCGGATGGATCTGATCGAGGCCATCCACCGGGAAAAAGGGATTGCCTTGATCTTAGGGGCATCGGATACGGGAAAGAGCACCCTCGCTCATCTCCTCGTCGTCCAATTGTGCCGGATGGGGAACGTAGTTGCCCTTGTCGATGGAGATATCGGGCAATCAGTTTTGGGGCTCCCCACCACGATCGGATTGGCGCTGTTCGACTCCGCGCCGAAACAACTGGACAATATTCAGCTGATAGCCTCCTATTTCGTCGGTTCGATCACTCCCAGGGGGCATATGTTGGAGATGTTGGTTGGGATCAAGAGAATTGCAGACAGGGCGTCTCAGCTCGATCCTGGGATTATGGTCATCGATACCACGGGCTTCGTGACTGGTGAGACGGCTTGGGAGCTCAAATTTCAAAAGGTTGACCTGTTGAAACCAGCTCATCTCATTGGGCTTCAGAGGAGAAGAGAGATAGAGGGCTTCCTCAAACCCCATCAATTCCGACCGGATATGGCTATTCATCGTTTGAAGATCCCTGACAAGATCAGGATGAAATCGCCGGAACAGAGGGGATCCAACCGATCGAGGAAATTCGCCGCCTATTTCCAAGAGGTGAAGCTATATGAGAAAAGCTTGGATGGGATAAAAGTG
>JAUWDQ010000156.1 GCA_030608745.1 Pseudomonadota bacterium
GTGTATACGCCCGGGGAAATCGCCTTTTGCGAGGGCAAATCAAACCCAGGGCAACATTTCGCTCTTCGCTGGGCAGCTAAAGAGGCGATGTTGAAAGCCCTCGGTTTGGGCCTCAGGAAGGGAATCAAGTGGACCGACATCGAGGTGGTCAATGATCCCTTGGGCCGGCCTTCTCTTAAAGTTTACAACCAGGCCAAGGGTTTTTTCACCGATCTGGAAATCAAGACGGCTTTCGTTAGCGTCTCCCACGAAAAGGATTATGGGGTCGCCCAGGTGGTATTAGAGGTCTAAACATGAAAGTGGTAACGGCCGATCAAATGAAGGCCCTTGATCGAAGGACGATTCATGAAAGGGGTGTGCCAGGGATCGACCTGATGGAGAATGCGGGCAAGGGGGCAACGGAGGTAATCCTTCGTCGAATTCCGAATTTGCCGGGGAAAAGGGTAGCCGTCATAGCGGGCAAGGGAAACAACGGGGGCGACGCCTTCGTTATCGCCCGGCACCTGATTTATAGGGGCCTGAGGGTGAACATCTTCCTCCTCGCCGAGAATACGTCCATCAAGGGGGATGCCAAGACCAACTTGGATAGATTGACCAAGGACGGTATCGAGGTAAAAGAACTTGCAACCCTCGGGGAGTTCGAGGCCATTAGAGATGACCTGCTTTCCCACGACCTATTTATAGAGGGGATACTGGGAACAGGCCTCGCCTCAGAAGTCAAGGGATATTATAGGGAGGTAATCTCCGCATTAAACGCCACGGGGAAGCCCATTGTGGCCATTGATATCCCTTCGGGCTTGGACGCCACGAGCGGCAAACCCCTGGGCACGTGCATAAAAGCTACCTTCACCCCCACCTTTGGTTTACCCAAAGTAGGCCAACTCATCCACCCGGGGGTGGAATTTGTCGGGAAACTTGAGGTCATCGACATCGGAATTCCGTGGGACTTGATAGAGGAAGAAAACATTCGATCCCATCTCATCCAATACGAGGACGTCCAAAACCTCCTCGCTGTCCCACGACACGCAGATACCCATAAGGGGGACTACGGCCATCTGCTGGTCCTCGCTGGCTCCGTCGGCAAGACGGGTGCGGCCACACTGGCCTGCAAGGCCGCCATGAGGGTCGGGGCTGGATTAGTTACCTTGGGCATTCCCAGGAGCTTGAATGAAATCATGGAGGTAAAACTGACGGAGACCATGACCATGTCCTTGCCCGAAACCGAATATCGAACCCTTGGTCTTGATGCCTTCCATGAGATCGTTGAGATAAGTCAAGGGATGCAAGCCCTTGTAATTGGCCCTGGCATTTCCACCGTGGATGAGACCGAACAACTGGTCCGGAAATTGGTAAAGACCCTTTGTATTCCCATGGTCATCGACGCCGATGCCCTCACCGCCCTCTCCCTTGAACCGGAAATATTGAAGGACGTCGAACCCTCCATAATCCTTACGCCTCACCCGGGTGAAATGGCCAGGCTTACCGGCCTCTCCTCCAAAGCCATTCAGGATAACCGCGTTGAGGTATCCAGGAATTTCGCAACTGAATATGGGGTTTCTCTCGTCTTGAAGGGTTCCCGAACCATTATCGCCCAGTCCGATAAAAATATCCACATCAATCCATCGGGGAATCCCGGGATGGCATCGGGAGGTACGGGGGACATCCTAACCGGTATGATGGGCGGATTAGTATGTCAGGGATTTCCCGTCCCATCCGCCGCTATCGCCGCAACCTACATCCACGGCCTCGCCGGAGACATAGCTGCCGATGAAAAGGGGGAGATGGCCCTGATCGCTACCGATATACTGGAGAAGATTCCCCACGTCCTTAAAGAGATGGCTAAAGGGGAATAAGCATTGCCTTTTCTCCGTCCAATCGACGGCCGATCCCATTAGCTCCATTCACCCGAATAACCACTGCCTGATTGTTTAGATCCTTCCCCCAGACCCACCAGCCCTATCCTTGACAATACCGGTGATATTCAGTAGCATATCGAAAATCTTTGTGATTCTATTTGGGCGGGGTTCCGTGGAGAGGATTGAAATACAGATATTGAGAGCGCTGAAGGAAAGCCCCAAATCCTTTTGGGAATTGGTAGCCCTTCAAGATTCAACCCTCTCCGCCCTCGTAGCGACGATAAAGGGGCTTATGGCCGGAGGGAAAATTCATTTTGATAGATCCACCAAAATGTTTCAATTATTGAGAAGTGGAGAATATCATTCCCGTATGGACCAGAGGTGTAAATTCTGTAATGGAAAGGGCCTCATCGTAAAGGGAATGTTCCACAAAACCCTCCAACAATTCACCTCCATGCTCGCTGGGAGGCCTATGCCCGATCCAAATTACAATCAGGGATTGATTTCGTTCCCGGATCTCGCCTTAAAAGCCTCCTTCATGTATGAGAGGGGGGATCTGGAGGACCGCGCAATCCTCTTAATTGGGGATGACGACCTCTTTAGTGTGTATCTGGGGATGTTGGGAATGAGTCAAAGGATTCTTGTTCTGGATATCGATAAACAAGTCCTCCGATTTATCCAGGAAAAAGCGGGGGAGCTTGGTCTTAACATCGAAACCATGGAATCCGACTTTAACCGATCTCTTCCCCATCATCTCCGGCAGGTCTTCGATGTCTTCATTAGCGAACCCCCTGAAGGAATAAGGGGGATGCTCACTTTCCTGAAGCGGGGGATAAAATCTTTAGTTGAAGGAGAAGGTGCGGGATATATCGGAATAACGATGGTGGAATCTTCTCTGCCCAAATGGTATGAGGTTCAGGCCATTCTGACTCGAAATCGACTCGTCATTACCGATGTCCTCAGGAACTTCAGTCTCTATCCCGAAGGAGAAGGTGAATGGGAGAATCTCTACAAGAATTATCCCATTATGGGGGAAATCCCCATCGACGTTGGTCCCCCCAACATGGATTGGTATAGTTCTTGCTTGATTCGTTTTGAAGCGGTTCCCAAAATATCCATTTCCCGAAATCACTTCTATGGGGATAAGGATACATGGGTCACGCTCAAAGGGTTATGATTCCCACAGAAGGAAGCCTTGATTTTTGGCATAGCGTGAGCATAATATAATTAAATTGTGTAATCCACATGGATTGTTGGAAGGATGGAATGGTGGAATAAGGGAGGAGAAAATGTTGATAGAGATGCAGGTGAAGTTCCTCACATTCGATCCATCCTCAAACGGGTTTGTGGTTCTTTTGACGGATTTGGAAAATAAGCATGCCCTTCCCATTTGGATCGGCCCATTCGAAGCCAACGCCATAGCCCTTAAGCTGAAAAAATCCTCTTCCCATAGACCTTTGACCCATGATCTCATCCGCAATCTCATTGACGTCCTTGATTGCAAGATTAGTCATGTAGTCGTCAACGATCTCAAGGAAAACACTTATTATGGTCTCATCTATCTCAAGTCCCAGGAAAACCAGGTCGCCATCGATTCCAGGCCCAGTGATGCCATTGCAATTGCTCTGGGTGCGGGGGCCCCGATTTTTGTCGAGGAGGATGTCCTCCATCGGACAAAGGACGCCGTGCTCGACAAAGAAGGCCGGGATCCCTCTGATAGTTTAGAAGAATGGTTGGAGAGTCTTAAACCCGAAGACTTCGAGTATAAAGCCTAGCCTTCTCTCCCTCTCCCCCTCATCTTCAAAACAAGATGGACGAGTTCTCAGAGATGAAATTTCTAACTCATTCTCGATGGATACCTTTTCGCTTCAGCAGATTGGGCGCAGAGACAACGGTTTTCCCCAGAAACTGAGGAAGTTCCAGTTTCAGAAATATTGCATTTCCCTTGTTTTTCTTTTATATTGAATTCCAATGCGTTCCTCCGGAGGGGTAAAGTGGGTGGCGAAGGGCCTGAGGGGGAGAAGCGCCATTTTATGCACATCCAGTCCAGAAGAGACGATTCAACTGGGGCAATTCATCGGGGAGATCTTGAAACCCGGAAGTGTAATCGGCCTCTGCGGGGAATTGGGAACGGGTAAGACCCATTTGATTAAAGGATTGGCGATGGGATTGGGCGTTGATCATCGGTATTACGTAACCAGTCCATCCTTCACCATCATCAATGAATACCCCGGGAGAATTCCCCTCAACCATATCGATCTGTATCGACTGGAAGAGATGGACCAAACGGAGGAATTGGGATACGAGGAATATTTCTACGGCGATGGGGTAACGGCCATCGAGTGGGCTGAAAAGATTCTCCCCTTCCTCCCCGAGGACCGCTTGATGGTCGAAATTGCTCACCTCGGTGAGAATCGGCGCAAGTTCAGGATTAGGGGGTTTGGCCGTCCCTACTGGGATATCGCGAGGAAAATAGACCGTTGGAAAGCGGATTAGACCAGCTGCCGCCAGCCGGTGACCGGCTTACGGTTCTGTGCCATCGTCTGAGGCCATCAATGGCCCTTCTGCTAGCAGAGCTCAGTCGGGGGAGAAAATGGCTTTGATTGTTCAAAAATATGGAGGTACCTCGGTTGCCGATAGTGGAAGGATAAAAAAAGTAGCCCAGAGGGCAATCCGGGCGAAAGAAGCTGGGAATAGTGTCGTCGTCGTCGTCTCGGCCATGGCGGGGGAGACGGACAAACTCATCAAGCTCGCCAATGAATTAATACCCTTCCCCGATGGAAGGGAGATCGATGTTTTGATCTCTACCGGAGAGCAGGTAAGCGTTTCGTTGGTTTCCATGGCCATTAAATCAATGGGCCATGAGGCAAAATCTTACCTGGGGTATCAAATTCCAATCAAGACCGATAGCGCATACGGAAAGGCTCGGATTACCCATGTGAAACCCGATAAAATCGTGAAGGACATCAAGGGAGGGAAGATCGTCGTCGTGGCGGGTTTTCAGGGTATCGATGACCAAGGTGATGTCACCACCCTGGGCCGTGGGGGATCGGATACGACGGCTGTGGCCTTGGCCGCAAGCCTCAAGGCAGATGTATGCGAGATCTTCACCGACGTGGATGGTGTTTACACCACTGATCCCAACGTATGCGAAAAGGCGAGGAAATTGGAGAAAATCTCCTATGACGAGATGTTGGAAATGGCCAGCTTGGGGACCAAAGTCCTCCAGACAAGAGCGGTTGAGTTTGCAAAGAAATATAACGTTCCCGTCCACGTGAGATCTTCTTTCAACGATAACATCGGGACTTTGGTCTGCCGGGAGGATGAAGAAATGGAAAATACTGCCGTCTCAGGGATCACCTACGATAAGAACGAGGCCAAGATTACCATCACCAAGGTCCCCGATAAACCTGGAATCGCCCATAGACTCTTCGGCGCTATAGCCGATGCCAACATCAGGGTGGACATGATCATCCAAAATGTGAGCGAGGAAGGTCTCACCGATATCACCTTTACCGTAGTGAAGACCAACCTCCATAAAGCTACGAACATCGTAAGGGAGATTGCACGGCAAATTGGCGCCAAAGATATCAACACGGATGAAAATATCGCCAAGGTGTCCATTGTGGGAACGGGGATGAGAAGTCATTCTGGGATTGCCTCTACCATGTTCGGAGCCCTAGCCCGGGAAGGGATCAACATCATGATGATCAGCACCTCGGAAATCAAGATCTCCTGTATTATCGAATCGAAATACACCGAATTGGCGGTAAGGGCACTGCACGAGGCCTTTCAGCTGGATAAAAAGGCCTTTGCCAAAGGCAGCTCCATGCCAACCCCATGAGGACCTATTCCTCCACACAGAGCTGGCTTCTACTCTCCTTGGCTTCCCTGCTGTTTGTGGTCTCGCTTCTTATCACCCTATCTGAAAAGCCAAGTCCTGGTGATATTGTCCAACGGAATCCATTGAGCATCGCGGTCGAGATCGCGGGGCAAATTCCCAATCCTGGCATCTACTCGTTTCCGAGGGAGCTGACCGTCGAGCAGGCGCTCCTCAAGGCGGGGGGAATCGGAGGGAGGAAAATCAGCAATCCCCACATACTCAATAACACCCTCACTGCCGGCTCCAAGATCGTCGCGGTAAGGAATGCAAAGAATATGCTAACCATAGAGTTAGCCCGAATGGAACCGGAGAAGTGTATGGTCTTCTCCATCCGGTTAAACCTCAATGAGGTGGAGGAAAGACACCTGACCCTTATTCCTGGCATCGGCTCAAGGTTGGCCCAAAGGATCATCCATTACCGATCTAAGAACGC
>JAUWDQ010000166.1 GCA_030608745.1 Pseudomonadota bacterium
CCGTTCTCGAGGCTATCGGCAATCAGCTTGATTATGGCAATCAATCGGGAAAAATTTTCATCCAAGAACCGTTTCTTGATCTTATCGGTTTCTTCAAATCTCTTCTGAATAACCTCTTCCATGAGTCCTCATATTATCCCCCTCAACATTTCCTGTCAAGGGTTCAGGGCTGTAGTATCCTGGGTTTCTTGAGTATCCTCAGTTCCTAAGGTTTATCTGGTTTATCTCGTCTATCTCGTTTGTCTGGTTTGTTCGGCTTATTTGGTTTTTTCGGTTTGTTCAGTTGACCTTTGTCTCTAATGTTAGCTCCAAGGAACCAGGGCGAGGATCTGGTCCAAGGCGTCATTTCTCCGGCAGATTACGCTCAGGACAACGGAACCCTCTTATGGACCCTTCATAGCTTCTGGACCGCAACGAATGATGAAAATGGCCCTTTATGCAATAGAATTATTCGGAAAGAGACCAGAAGTTGACTTTTTCATTGTTTGAAATAGGATATGATATCGGTGCGCTTTGGCCTACAATAATGAACGGTAAGATGTTCCTCTTAAGTTATTATGCCGAGCTGGTTGGCCTGATTTTCTGAGGGCGGACCGATAAAGTGAGCCTCTGGGATATGGTGCAGATGTCAAAGCGATCCGTTGTGGAGACAAAGCGATTGATCGATGTTGCTTCCGGGCGAAGGGCGGCCGATTACTACATCGCCAATGGGAGGATCGTCAACGTCTATTCGGGGGAGGTGATCGAGGGGAATGTGGCCATATCGGGTGAAAGGATTGCCTATGTGGGTCCTTCGGATACCATGGTGGACTCAGGTACGATGGTGGTGGACGTGGGGGGGGATTACCTCATTCCCGGGTTTTTCGATCCCCATGCGCACGCCGATCTCCTCTTTAACCCGGCCTCTTTTTCGGATCAGGTCGTAGTAACCGGCACCACCGCCGTTTTTGCGGACAACCACGACTTGGCCAATTCCCTCGGCCTTAAGGGATTGAGGAGGGTCCTCCGGGATTCAAAATCCTATCCCCTCAAATTCTTCACCGGTGTCCCCGCTGTTTCACCCCCATTTCCGGGTCTTGAGGGGGAGGATTTTTACCCATTGAGGGATTTATGCGGCCTCCTCGAGGGCGAAGCAGCGCTGGCCATCAGTGAGATTACCCCCTTTGTGAGGCTGGTTAGGGGAGATCGAAGGTTGCTCTCCAAGATCACCTTGGCAAGGAATGTGGGAAAAAGGGTTGAGGGACACACGGTTGGGGCATCCTATGACAAACTGAACGCCATCATCGATGGTGGCATCACTTCATGCCATGAATCCATCAAGCCTGAGGATGTCCTCAACAGGGTAAGGTTGGGTTTATACGTGATGTTGAGGCATGGGTCAATCCGTAGCGACCTTCAATCCCTATCAAAAACCCTGAAGGAGTGTCAGGGAATGAGTTCGAATCGGGTCATGCTCGCAACCGATGGCGTCTTCGCAGAGGATTTCATCAGCCACGGATATATGGATTACCTGGTCTCGGAGGCCATCAAATATGGGATCGAGCCCATAGAGGCCATCAGAATGGTCACCCTCAATCCGGCAGCTTATTTCGGGCTGGATTGGGATTTAGGGGGGATTGCGCCATCCCGCTTTGCGGATATATCCGTCGTCAAGGATTTAAGGAGGCCCACCCCGAGGCTGGTTATAGAAAGGGGGAGGATCGTGGCCAGAGAGGGGGAACTGACTGTCGATCCATCGCCCCTCCCTGCCATCGGCTTAGGTGATCGACCGTTCACCTTAGGAAAGATCGATGAAAGCCTCTTTCGAGTGTCATCCCGAAGGAAGGGGAAGCTCAGGGTTCCCATGATCCACATCGTGGACAAGACGGTAACCGAGAGAAGGGATATCCAGCTGACGGTAAGGGAAGGGGCCATTCAGGCTGACCCATCGAGGGACGTCCTGAAGATCATCTTGATCCAGAGGGATGGGAAGCGGAAAGGTTGTGGTTTCCTATCGGGTTTTGGGGAAAGGATCGGGGGGATTGCCTCGAGCATCGCCCATGATACCCATAACCTCATGATAATCGGGGGGGATGACCGGGATATGGCCACTGCCTTGGATCGTGTCATCCGAATCAAAGGGGGTATCGTCTTGGTCCGTGGGGGGAGAATAATACATGAATTACCTCTCCCCATCGGGGGAATTATGTCCCCCTTGCCCATGAGGGAGTTGGCACGGGAGGTCGAAAAGCTAAAAAGGGTTTTTCGGGATTTTGGTTGCCTCTTGGAAGACCCCATATGGACGATGGGGTTTCTATCATTCACCTCAATCGTCGAGTTGAGGATTACCCCTTCCGGGGTTTACGATGTCAAAAGGGGGAAGGTGATCTTTTGAGCCCTGAGTCCTCATCGAACCTACCTGGATGAGCCATTCGTTTCAATACTATTCCATCAATTCCCTCTTGCTTTCTGTTTAATTTTTTTGTAAACGAGTTGTTTATCGAAAACGTATCTGTAATATTCCTGAAATGCACAGAAACAACTTTGCGAAGCCTTCAGAGCGGATATAAAAGGGGGTCGGATCACCCATGACGAGGGAAGAAATGTATCAAGAGATCTTAAAACGTGTTCAAGAAAAAGTTGCCCCACTGAAGGGAAGTGAGATTGTCATAGGTATTCCGTTTTCCGATCAGGCGGAGACTTTGCCAAAAGTAATAGAGATCGCTAACGAGGGTCTAAAGGAATTTTACCCTGATAAGAGCGTAGCCTTTGTCCTGGCGGGTGCCTATGAGGGAAGGAGGATGCTGGGGAAAATACGAGGAATCCTCAAGGAGCAAAACAGAGAAGGCTATTGTTTTACCCTGGATAGAGAAGTAGATGGAAAAGGGTGGACAATGAGGGCTTTGATGGAGGTCAGCGAATTCTTGAATGCAGATTTGATTTTGTTAGAGCCAGATTTCGTCCGAAAAGGGAAGCAGGGTCTTCAGCCAGACTGGATATACTCAATTTACAGGCCAATTGAATTGGGCAACGATTTTGTTCTCCCTGCGTTCAACAGGCCTCCAGAGGGGAAAAGGATAACTGACCACTTGGTTATCCCACTCTTAATTTCTCTTTACGGTTACAGATTAAAAGAACCTATGGGAGGAGTTTATGGGATAAGCAAGAGATCCTTTCAGAAATTCTTGCAGGATAAGAAGCTTTTTGCTGAAACAGATGTAGGAAATTATGGAATAGATATTTTCCTGACCATTACCGCGATAACAAATGATTTGGAGATTTGCCAGGCGAATCTGGGAACAAGGCTAAAGCACCATGCTCCAGGGGAGTTCCCGGTTAGGTTGAGACATGCATTAGGGACTATGTTCGATCAGATTGGGTATACCTCAAGTTGGTGGTTGAAGGAGGGCAAGAGATTAAAAACCGAAGCGCCCTTTTATGGGAAACTGCCTACCACCCAGCCCCCAAAAGTTGACGTCCACATTTCCTACGAAATTGAGAGATTTAAGGTCGATTTTCAAAGATACCGGGACTACTTGTACAAAAAGCTCTGTCCCCCGTCTCTCTACGAGAAATTGTTAACTTTGTCAATTAAAGATGAGGAGGGATTTTATTTTTCTTCCTCTGATTGGGTGCAGTGCGTCCATATTCTCATTTTGGCTTATTTTTTCCAGAAGGAAATACCTAAGGCGGACATTCTCGATACATTAGTAATTCTCAATAGGGCTAGAATGGCGACTTTTGTACGGGAAGTCCAAAAATCAAAGGGGGATGCGAAGAGGTTAGAAGCTGACAGGTTAAGGGAGGCCCAGATAAGGGATTTCACGAGGCTAGGGGAATCATTTGAGGCACACTGGAGAGAAGGGCGGTTATTCTATATGGCGCCAATGGAGCGTGTCTTGTTGGAGTTTTTACCGGGTGTCCCTTTAAATCTCCCCAAGGAAGTCGAAGATACTAAGGGAGGAGTTATCAGGGTGTACCGGATTTTTGAAGGCCTGATAGAAGAAGTTCAAGGAAAAGGGGCAGCATTTCTACCAAAGGAGCGAAAAGTTGAATTTGTGGAAAGATGTATACATGAAGCCAATGGGAGATTAAGAGACGTATTAAAGGGAAATGTACATTCCGTAAATGGAGTGAGAACGTTAGTCGAGAATGTATTCAGGTATCTTCCATCCTCTCGTAAAAAATGCTTCTTCCTAAATCAAAGGAAAATAATTGAATTCTTAGAGAGAAATATTCCCCATAATCTCTTTGAGATGTTTGGGTACAGGAACGTAAACTCCTCGCTTAAGAAGTATGAGTCGAGAGATATCCTCATATTGGCCTCCTTTACCGAAGGGAGAGCATTCAATGAGAGATTTTTGGATTGGTTACAAGATGCCCAACCTGACTGGTTCAGTTTATGCGAGAAGGGATTTTTTGTTCAGGATAATAAGAATTTCGCCCAATGGGTACACTCACGGGGAGAACCTTCGGATATTGAAATGCTCTGCGGGAAGATCCTGGTAACTCAGTATCCGAGAGCAGCAGGGCTGAACTATCCTTACCTTCTCTATCTATCTCTCATCGCAAAGTTGAATGTGGAGATGGAGATGTTTTCCCAAGATTGGCGATTCTATTCCAAGGGCCAAGATTTTTCCAAAAAACTAATGAACTCTCTAAAAGGGCGTCTGTCAAAGGATTCGCTCTCTGCTCATGAAGTTTTTGAGGCTGATGTTGATGAGATTTCCACGAAGAGAATAGGGAAATCCAAGATCCTACGCGAAAGCTTAAAGGGTCTCATTGACCTTTACTATGTCATCTACAGGTTTGATGGCGACTTCTTATCTCTGGGGTATCCCTCCTGGGCGATATACCGCACCTGGGGAAGGAAAGGAATACCTTCCATAGGGTTTTTAGGCGAAAAGAGTAGGGTTGAACAACGCTGGTTTGTAAGGAAAATTCTCTTGAAGTTAGCAGAGATTGAAGGATTGGGGGACAAGAACTCCATAAGTAAAAAGATTAGAGAGATGAGAGGCAATGGGATAGAGGACAAGAACATAGCTGCGGAATTGGGGCTCCTTCCTGCTTTACGGTTTGACAGGGAGAACTTACCTTTGATTTTCAAAACGTCACAAGAGTCCACAGATACAAGGGCTTTAACAGAAGAAGTCAACGTATTGATTAAATCCCTTTCCAAGGAGCTTACCTTAGATGATTTACTGACAAAAGTTCCAAGGGAATTAAGGCCTCCAGAGGAGCAAGTAGATGAGGTCTATCGCCTCGCACATGACCTGAGGGGATTGGAAATTACCCATGTCAACTCCGTACGGTATGGGGGTGGAGTAGCAGAAATATTATCGTGGCTCGTGCCCCTGATGAATAGTGTGGGTATCAAAGCGAATCGGGTAGTGATAAAGCCTAAAAATCCAGGCCAGTTCTTTCCAACTACGAAAACCTTCCACAACGCCCTACAGGGAATGGAAGCGATGCTTACAGAGGAGATGAAAGAAATTTATTCACGGGAATCTGAGTATATGATTAAGAAACTGTTAAGAGAAGGGAAAATAAGGGGAGATGTTTTAGTTTGCCATGACCCACAGCCTCTCGCTGCCATTTCCTCTGTGGACAAGAAGAAAGTATGGAGAGCACACATTGATCTATCATTTCCTCGAAAGGAGTTTGTGGATTTTCTCCTACCATTTATTGCACAATATGATGCCGCTATATTCCATTTTGAAGATTTCATCTTAGGGGAGCTGAAAGGCAAAATCCCCATCTACCTGATCCCCGCAGGCATTAACTTCTTAGCCCCAAAGAATATGGAATTACCCTTTGACTTCCCCTCTTACGTCCTCAAAAGTTTCGGCATA
>JAUWDQ010000216.1 GCA_030608745.1 Pseudomonadota bacterium
TACCCCGTTGGGATAAGCGGCCTGGCGGATTTGGTGAATAGCCCCATTTTTGCAACGGGAGTCGGATTGGTCATTTATGGAAGCAGGAATCGATCCAAGAGCCGATTCCGAATAGGTGAAACCAATATCTTCACTAAAGTGAGTCGCCGCATGAGGGATTGGTTCGGCGAGTTCTTTTAACGAAAATGATCTATTGGGAGGGGTGAAATGATCGAATTCGATGAGAACAAGAACGTCGCGGCTAAAGTAAAAGCCATCGGTATTGGGGGGGGAGGTTGTAATGCCATCAATACCATGATCTCTTCCAGGCTCACGGCTGTCCAATTCATCGCCGCCAATACCGACGCCCAAGCCCTAGCGGCCAGCAAGGCACCCATTAAGCTGCAGCTTGGAGCCAAGATCACCAAGGGATTGGGTGCTGGCGCAAACCCCGAAATCGGGAGAAAGGCAGCGCTGGAGGACATCGACATGATCAGGGATTCCATGAGGGGGGCGGATATGGTCTTCATCACCGCGGGTCTGGGAGGTGGTACCGGAACTGGGGGTGCTCCCATCATTGCAGAGGTGGCGAAGGAAATGGGCGCCCTCACCGTGGCCATCATAACCAAACCCTTCCTCTTCGAAGGCAAGAAACGAATGAAGCAGGCTGAGGAAGGACTCATCAATCTACGGATGACCGCCGATACGTTGATTACCATCCCCAACCAGAGACTCCTGGGCATCAGCGGAAAGAGCATGTCCTTGTTGGAGGCGTTCAAGAAGGCCGATGAGGTGCTGCTCCATGCAGCCAAAGGCATATCCGATCTGATCGCGTTTCATGGCCTCATCAACCTCGATTTTGCCGACGTGAGGACCATCATGTCGGAGATGGGAATGGCCTTAATGGGAACAGGCAGCGCATCGGGTGATAATAGGGCGGTGGAGGCAGCGCAGAAAGCCATCTCCAGCCCCCTCCTAGAGGACATCTCCATCGAAGGTGCCAAAGGGCTTCTCATCAATGTTACCGGCAATTCCTCCGTGACCCTCAACGAGGTCAACGAGGCATCGGTACTGATACAAAAGGAGGCCCATGAAGACGCCAATATCATATTCGGGGCCGTCATCGACGAAAAAATGGGCGAAGAGATACGGGTGACGGTAATTGCCACCGGTTTTGGTAGGATGGAGGAGCGAATGCTTCCCCACCTGAAAAAGGTGTCCCCGATCTCCTTCTCACTCAGGGACGACCTCGAAGTCCCCACTTACTTGAGGAGGGAAAGGGGAAAGTCCCAGGAGGTGAAGCCCGAGAAAATTGATGAGCTCTCCTCATATGATGAGGAACAATATGACATCCCGACCTTTCTGAGAAAGCAGGCGGATTAACCCCCTTTATCCAGTGGGAAAGGGGCATCGCGGACCGAGTCGATGGATCGCCCCTCACGCAGAAAAGGCTCCTTCTCCCCAGGGTGAATATGTCTTGGAAACTCATCCAGAGGGCAAAAAAACGGCTCTCAGAGGAAAGAGGAACGATCCGCAAGGAGTGGAGCGCGAAGACCTCCCTTTGCCTCGCCTTTCCAAACCGGTACTACACCGGCATGTCCAACCTGGGGTTTCAAACCCTCTATCACCAATTGAACCAATTGGAGGATATCGTCTGCGAGAGGGCCTTTCTCCCCGATAGGGAAGAATTTCCCGAATATAGAAAGACGGACATGGCCCTGTTCTCCCTGGAATCGCAAAGACCCCTCTACGATTTCGATATCCTCGCCTTTTCCATCCCCTTTGAAAACGACTATCTCAACATCCTCACCATTTTGGACATGGGCAAAATCCCCTTATTAAGAACGGCCAGAAGTGACTCTCACCCCGTGGTTATCGCGGGGGGTGTAGCCGTTTTTCTAAATCCAGAGCCCCTCTCCGATTTCTTCGACTCCTTTCTCATCGGTGAGGGGGAAGAGGTCCTCCCGGAGTTCCTGAAATGCTTCGACCAAGCCAGATCCGAGGGGAAAACTCGACGAGAGTTCTTGGAGAAAACCGCCGCCATCAAGGGAGTATACATTCCCCAATTCTATCAGGTCCGGTATTCCGATGAGGGTCCGATCAAAGGCTTCATCCCCAAGGGTAACTACCCCAGGCGAATCCAAAAGAGGTGGGTTCGGGATATCAATCGCATCCATACCACTTCTACCCTATTCACCCCCCATACCGAGTTCAATGATATGGCCCTGGTTGAGGTGAATCGGGGGTGCCCCAGGGGATGCCGCTTCTGCGCTGGTTGTTTCATATACCGCCCCTTTCGGAATAGAACCCTGAAAGATCTAAAAAAGGACATCGAGGAGGGGTTAACCCATGAGAGGCGCATAGGATTGATGGGCTCAGCGGTTTCGGACTATCCCCATTTGGGGGAGATATGCCAATCGATCCTCGACCTTAAGGGAACCCTCTCCATTTCCTCCCTCAGGGCGGATTCCATTTCCGAAGATCTCATTGCACACCTCAAGGCGAGCGGGCATAAAACCATCTCCCTGGCTCCAGAGGCGGGTTCGGAGAGGCTCAGGCGAGTGATTAAAAAGGGAGTTAAGGAGACGGACTTGCTTCGTGCTGTGGAGACAATCGTAAAGGCCGGTATTCCCAATATTCGCCTCTATTTCATCATAGGCCTGCCGACGGAAACGGACCGAGACATCGATGAAATCGTCTCCCTCACCAGGCGAATAAAGCATATCTTCTTGAAGGTCGGCCGGGATCAAAAACGGCTGGGTCGGATCGTGCTCAGCATCACTCCCTTCATCCCAAAACCCTCAACCCCTTTCCAATGGGCACCCTATGAAGAGATCAATTCGTTGAAGCGTAAGCTAAAGATCATAAAAAATGAACTCCGCGGTGAGGGAAACATCCGGGTGATACACGATCTCCCAAAGTGGGGATATATCCAGACGCTGCTATCCCGGGGAGACAGACAGGTAGGAAAGATCCTATTGGCTGCACATCACAATGGTGGCAACTGGCGAAAGACCTTCAAGGAGATAAACCTTAATCCCGATTTTTATGTTTACCGCGAGAGGGATTTGTATGAAATCCTACCCTGGGACTTTATCGATCATGGGGTAGGCAAGGATTACCTGCGGAGGGAATATCTTGAGGCCCTGAGCCAAGGCAAGGAGTAGGAAAATATCCCATTGAAAAATTTCTCTCGCAAAGGATAAGATATCGACGATGGACGAGAAGCGTCTATTACAAGAGCTAGAGGAAATAGCGGAGAAGCTCTCCATCGCGATCCGGTACGATGATTTGATGGGAATGGATTTCAAGGTTAAGGGTGGATTGTGTAACCTCAGGGGACAGAATGTAATCATCATGGACAGGAGAATGCCCCCAAGGGAGAGGATAGATCTTTTGGTTCTGGTGCTGAGGAAGTTCGATCTCTCTCCCATTTTCATGAAGCCGTATGTCCGTCTGATCATTGGAGATGCTTCAGAAATCCAGGATAAAGGAACCCGGAGGAATCTTTGAAAAATTCGCTCTTCGTCGCTCAAGTTTTTTCCGGCGCTTAAATTCTGCGCGACTATGTAAGACGCTATAGAGGGAATGTACAGGGCCCTGACTGCATAACCGCAGCACCGTAACTTCATGACTGCAGCACCGCAACACTGCATAAACACAATACAGCGTTGGGATTCGCCGTGAAGATTGAAAAGATTTCCTTTTCAAGCCACGGGCAAACAGTTATAGGAAAGCTTCATCTGCCGGATACGGAAAAGCCTCCCTGCGTAATCGTCTCCCACGGGCTCTTCAGCAGCAAGGATAGCGAAAAGTACATCTCCCTCGGGGATCGATTTCCTCGAAAGGAAATATCCCTCCTCAGATTCGACTTCAGGGGGTGCGGGGAAAGCGGGGGGAAAATCTCCGAGAGTACCGTATCTGACAGGATAGAAGATCTGACCATAGCCATTGAGTTCATAAGATCACACCCCCTGATCGGCCCCCGAATTGGCCTCATGGGAAGCAGTTTAGGCGGCTACATCTCCCTGATCAAGGCCGCAGGGGAGGAAGATATCCGGGCAGTGGTGACGTGGGCAACTCCCTTTACCCTTGTTGGCCTTGAGGAGAAGAGGGGAGAAAGAGAGATGGCCTCCTTGGGCGAGGAGTTCTTCCAGGACATAAAAACTCATGATCTAACCCCCATCCTGGGGAAGGTGGCCAACTGTCTGGTGATTCATGGGGATCGAGATGAACTGGTCCCAGTGGAGCATGGTCGAATGATATATGACGGCCTCAATGAGCCGAAAAAAATGGCGGTCATCGATGGGGGTGATCACAGACTCACCCTTCCAGATCATCGCGAAAGGGCCATGGAGATGAGCCTAGAATGGCTTGAGAGGTATCTCTAGGATCGACGGAGCAAGGCGGGGTCCTTGAGGAGGAGTTATGAGAGTATGCCATCGATGTGGAAAGGAGCTCAATATTACCGATCGGGTTTCGAGAACCGCTACATGCCCTCACTGCGGCACCTACGACACTGACCAATAC
>JAUWDQ010000273.1 GCA_030608745.1 Pseudomonadota bacterium
CATGGGGCGGGAAGGGCCTGAAAAACAATCGAAACCAATTTAAGCACCGGAGGTCACGAATGGGTACTATTATATTAAGCATTTTTATTATCCTCCTTTGATCCATTGGCGGGTTATTCATTGCGGGGGAGCTCTTCGGGACAAAGTGGGCTTTCCTATGGGGGGCAGCTGGGGGGGTTATGGTTGCCATCCTGAGCATTTTGGTGGAGGAGAGCGTCAAGAAGGTTTCCCTGAGAAGCCTTTGCGGAGCTGCCCTCGGGTTGATTGCCGGATTTCTTGTCGCTAAGCTCGTGGCGGATGCATTCCTCAGTGATATTCTAGAGGAAACCCGCATCTCATTAGCTGTTTACCTGGTTACCTATTCCATTCCGGCATACATTGGCATTAAGATAGGATTTAAAAAGGGGGAGGAATTTAGCTTCGCCAGTTTGAAAGGCGCCTCAAGATTCTCCGCGGCCACCGAAAATCCGAAGATTTTGGACACCAGCGTCATCATAGATGGGCGGGTCGCAGACATTTGCGAAACGGCATTCATTGAAGGGACCTTCATCATTCCCCAATTTATCCTCCATGAACTTCAACACGTAGCGGATTCGGCGGACTCCATTAAGCGAACGCGGGGGAAGAGGGGATTGGAGATCCTGCATCGAATTCAGAAGCAGGTCGACGTTGAGGTGAAGATTATTGAACAGGATTTCCCCAAGATCAAAGAAGTCGATGCGAAGCTGGTTGAGCTTGCCAAGAAGATGAGGGCCAAGATCATCACAAACGACTCGAACCTCAACAAGGTAGCGGAACTTCAGGGAGTAGATGTCCTCAACATCAACCAATTGGCCAACGCCTTGAAGCCCGTTGTTCTGCCAGGGGAAGATGTAAGCGTAAAGGTGATAAAGGAGGGGAAAGAACCCGGCCAAGGAGTTGCCTACCTGGACGATGGGACCATGGTGGTCATTGAAAGTGGATTAAAATACATTGGAAAGAATATCGATGTGATGGTTACACAGATATTACAAACTACGGCGGGTAGGATGATATTTGCGAAAGTCGGAGGGGACGCAAGTGGTGGCTACTTCTATCCTGTTAACGACGCCATGGGGCAGTCTGCCAAAGGGAAGCGATAATCCCTCCGATGCCATTGCGGGGAAGGCTCGATGAAAACCGGCGCCCTCATCGCCGCAGCCGGAAAAGGCCAAAGGATGAGAGGAAGGGTGAAAAAACAATTCATTCCCCTTAAGGGAATCCCCTTGCTTTTCTATGCCCTCAAGATATTCGAGGAGTTCGAGGGGATTGAAAACATATATCTGGTATTGGACGAAGCGGACTTCGAATATTGCGCCAGGGAGATTATCCAAAAACATGGGATAAAGAAGGTCTCCCAGCTCGTTCCAGGGGGAGAGCGGAGGCAGGATTCCGTATGGAATGGTCTCAAGGCCATGGAAGGCCACTGTGATATGGTCATTGTTCACGATGGAGTTCGACCCTTCGTCTCGCCAGAGATGCTCAAAAGGCTTATGGCGGCCATGGAAGACGCTCAAGCCGTGGTTACGGCAATACCGGCCCTGGATACCATCAAACGGGTTGACGGGATGGGAATTGTCCTGGATACCCTACAACGAAATACCCTCTTTCATATTCAAACCCCCCAGGGCTTTCGATATGACCTCATTAAGGAGGCCTACACAAGGGCCTTAAAAGAAGGGATACAGGGTACCGATGATGCCTACTTCGTCGAACGGATGGGAATGCCGGTGAAGGTAATCGAAGGATCTTCTTTCAATATTAAGATTACCACGCCCGAAGATATTGCTCTGGCCCATTATATTCTCCAAGAAGGATAATTTCGTAAAAAGTCGGAATCAGACGGCAAAGAAAAAAGATCCAGATGCAAGGCGCGCAAATCCTGAGGAATGAGGCGTACAGAGAAGTACGCTGCAGTGACGAAGGATGAAGCGGAACGCAGCAGATGGACTTTTTACGAAGCCGTCATTCTTTGGTTGATTGCCCCCTTATCTTTGTGGTTAAATAGACCAGTTTTCCCCCATTTAATCCAGGCCGGCCGATTCTGGAACTGGAAAAGAAAGGGATAAGGGATCGTATTCAAGGGTATCCTGTATGGTAACAAAATATGGCCACAAAAAGCTCAACATCCATGGGATCATCGGCTTCGGAGTCCTGATCCTGGCCGAGATTATGATGTTCAGAAGGGTTGAGCCCTTCGTTTCTTGGTTCTACTGTTTCGCATGGTGGGCTTATATCCTCATCTGTGACAGCCTCATCTATAAGATGAAGGGGAATTCCCTCCTGATGAGCCGGACCAAGGAGTTTTTCCTCCTGATGCCCTGGTCCGTCGCCGTATGGCTTTTCTTCGAATTGGTAAACCTCTCCATGAAGAACTGGTATTACATCAATGTGCCCAGAAACGATCTGCTGAGATGGATTGGCTATATGGTCGCTTACGCTACGGTGCTCCCCGGGATTTTCGAGACCACGGAGCTTCTGGAAAATACCGGACTTTATCGGGGACTCTCGGTTCCCGCGATTCCTGAGAGCCGAACGTGGTATATCCCCTTCTGGATCGTGGGTGGGGTATTCCTCATCCTCCCCATCACCGTCCCCCAGTACGGCTTTCCCCTCATCTGGGGGTCCCTTATCTTTCTCTTGGAACCCATCAACCATCGCTTTGGGGGGAAATCGCTAATGCGTGACTGGCAGCGGGGGGATCCAACAAAATTTCTGCTTCTCCTAACGGCCGGATTGGCCTGTGGGCTCCTGTGGGAATTCTGGAACTTTTGGGCTCGGTCCAAGTGGGTATATACCGTCCCCTTGTTCGATGAAATAAAGGGGTTCGAGATGCCCCCCCTGGGATTCTTGGGGTTTCCCCCCTTCGCCGTTGAGTGCTACGTGATTTATAACTTCATCTCACTCTTCAGGCAGAAGAGGGGTTGGGAGCGGGATCAGTACGGCCTCAACCCGGGGAAAAGGACAAAACCCATTACCATTGGCCTGGCCCTTGTCGGACTGTCCCTTTTCTTTCCGCTGGTTTTTCATTCCATTGACACCAAGACAATCAACTCCTATATCGCCAGGGTTGCCGATCTGAACCTGATCCGAGATCGCAGTCTCGATGAGAAAACTCGAGCCGTCCCGGATAAAGGAGTTGCTC
>JAUWDQ010000229.1 GCA_030608745.1 Pseudomonadota bacterium
GGAGGAGGGGCATCTCGATTTCATCCTCAGCAAGTCCATTAGGCTTGGATTGAGCCCCATTACGGCGATTCAGATGGCCACCATCAATGTAGCTGAAGTCTATGGGTTAAGGAACGTGGGGGCAGTTGTGCCCGGCTTTAGGGCGGACCTCGTCGTCCTCGATGATTTAGACTCAGTCATCGTCGATGGTGTCTTCAAAGACGGAAGGCTGGTAGCCCAGGGAGGGAAGATGTTGCCCGGGGTCATATCCCCCAAAGGGATCGAGATGAGAAATACCGTGAAGGTGAAGTCCATCAGTCCAGAGGCGATAGCGATAAGGGCGGAAGGACGCGATGCCAAGATCATCGAGATCATCCCCGGTCAGCTCGTCACGAGGGCAGGAGTTGAACCGGTAACCATAAGGGGTGGGAAAGCAGAAGCGGATCCGAAACGGGACATCCTAAAGGTGGCCGTTTTTGAAAGGCATACTGCTTCGGGGAACATCGGGCTGGGTTTCGTGAGGGGCTTTGGCCTCAAGGGCGGGGCCATTGGTTCCTCTGTTGCTCATGACGCCCACAATATTGTTGTCGTCGGAGATAACGATATTGATATGGTAGTGACCGCAAGGGAAATAGCGGAGATGGGAGGTGGCCTCATCATCGCCCAAAGTGGGAAGATTTCGGGGGCTTTGGCCCTTCCCATGGCCGGGCTCATGTCCGATAAGGGCATCGAGCATGTGGGAAAACAGCTGAAGCTCATGAGAAAAATTGGCCGAGATATGGGATGTAGACTGGAAGATCCCTTTATGGCCCTCGCCTTTCTATCTCTTCCCGTAATCCCGGAACTGAGGGTCACCGATCGAGGATTGGTTGACGTCGGGCAATTTCGGATCGTCCCCCTTTTCGAGAAGTAACATCCGCGGAGAAAGGAAAAAGTGATAGGAGAGAACGGTCTATTACGATTTCTGCCCTTTTCGAGCAAGCCAATCCGAATTGTTGAGGATCCGTGGTCAGAACTGACACTTGTCAAGGGAGAACTTGTCATCGGGCATCCGGCTGGTGTATGAGATCGTGGAGGAAGGAGCGGGCCTTTAAGACATCAACGATCAAGGGCATCCTTGGCCTTTTTGAAGACTTCTTCGGCCTTTGGCCGTTCGCCGATACGATCGTAAGCGGTACCCAAATGCAGGTATACCTGGCTGAGAAGGTCCGACTGTGTTTCATCGAAAAAGGAGATGGCCCTCTCCAGCACCCCGATAGCTTCCCGGTACCTGTGCTGTTTTAGATAGATGGCCCCCAGGGTATCGAGGTAATATCCCTTGTGTTCCGGGGTCAATTCCATTGCCCTCAGTATCAGGCTTTCCGCCTCTTTGAGCTTCTTCCCCTGGGAAAGGTAGACCCAAGAGAGGTTGTTGTAAAGGTCGCCGTTTCGTGGTGCCACTTCGATGGTTTTCCGGTAATACCTCTCCGCTTGATCATACTGGCCCATTCCGTAGGAGAGTTCCCCCAGGCGGGTCATGGCTGGAAGGAAATGCGAATCCTTATTCAAGGCCATTTTATATTCCCTCAGGGCTAATTCCGGCTCACCCCTCTTCTCGTAGATGGACCCGAGGGTGAAATGTTCCCGCGCCGACAATGGGTCCTCCCCCCGGCCTTTAAAGCCCACGTGACCGCATCCCGCAATCAGTATTAAGAAAAGGATGACTTTGAGGAGGTCGGCGTATCGAATGAATCCCCATCTCCTCTGGTGGGAGGGATGAGGAGTGTCCAATAGTCCATTTTTGCCCATGATCTCAAGAATCTTTCATAGGAGATAACCTTATTCCTCCGCTTTCCCGAGTGGAGTATAAGGATTCCTTCCGTGTTGTCAAAGCCGATGGCTACCGAAAAATGCCGTATCGGAAGGAAAGGGTAGCCCAAATTCTGGAAGACGATGAGCGGACGATCCTTCGAAATATGGCCCTTTAAGTCGGATATGCTCCCCCTATAGGCCCTGGCATTGAACCCCATCCTCCGGGCAAAAAGAATCAGATCGATGCTCAGGGTTCCTTTTAACCGTTTTCTGTAGATCGCCTCAGCGATCTCGTCCGGAGTTACTCGGCATCCATAGTAATTGAGAACGCTGGCTAAGGCTGCGGGACCGCATTGATACTTGGATTGGGGGAAAAAGGGGACGTCGGAGATGTAATGTCTAATTTCAGGGTCTTCGGAACCCCCTTTTTCGAGGGGAATGAGACCATCACGAGCACACCGAAGGAAAATGAGGCCCACCAATATAGTGAGAAACAGGGCCTTTCTCATCGTTCGGTGGCAAGCGAGGGCCTCAAGAACTACCATTTCAGAACGTCTATAACCCCCGTCAACTCCAGGACGAGGAACACGATAACCACCAAGAGAACGAACGCAATGACCCATGCGGCGGTGCTATCTCCCCCCGCCTCCAATGCATCGATCTGGCTAGCGACTTGGTGGAGTTGCTCGTCATCGAGTTGGTGAAGGCGTGCCTCGATTTCCTCCGCCGCCAATCCGAGCTGCGAGAGTTTGTGCTGGACGAGTTTCGACTCCAGCAGCTTTTGGATTTTCTGGAGGTCTGTATCTCGATGGCTGCTTGCACTCCCTTCATTAGGGGATGGAATGAACATGGCTGGTGCACTGCTGGCGAAGGATAAAACTGAAAAGGCAACGGTGAGATAGCAGACAAAGACCCTGTTAAAACAGAACCTCTTAAAGAAGATCATGAAATCCCCTCCTTTTTCTTGGGTTAATGATTGATATCTCCTACCAAACTCTTCTTTCCTTGTCAAGTTAAAATTCTGCCGGAAGCGTGAGCGATCATTTTCGGAAAAGGACCAAAAGGTGCTTCAAGATAATGCTGATGATGATACAGGTTATTTTTTCTTTCCACAATACCTCTCCTTTTCGCTGTAGATGCAACCACAGTACTGCTGGCGATACAGGCCCATGGCCTTGGATTCGTGGATCCCTTCCTGCCACCATTTCCGAAAATCTTCATAATAGAAGGGGACTGAGAATTGTTTTGCCAGGCTCTCGCCGATCTCCTTGATGAGGGAGTGATTCTGATGTTTGCTGTACAACAGTGTCGTGGTAAAGGCATCAAATTTTCCTTTTCTCGCCATTTTAGCAGCGGCTTCCAGGCGGCAGAGGTAACAGTGTCTGCATCTTTCGTGCTCACGATAGACCACGCTTCGAAGGAATTCCTCAAGATCATATTCATCCCGGTAGATCATCTTCAATCCGGCTCTGCGGGTGTAGGTCTCAATAGTCTCCTTTCTCCTGACATATTCCTGATAAGGGTGGATGTTGGGATTGTAGAAAAAGCCCGTTGTCTCCCAACCCTCCTCACGCAACACCTTCAGTGGATAAATGAGGCAGTTGGCGCAACAGATATGGATTAATCCCTTCAATTCGCCTTCCGTTCCTTCAAGGCTGCATGTGCAGCAGCCAGTCGCGCGATGGGAACCCGGAAGGGAGAACAGCTCACATAATCGAGTCCTATCTGATGGCAGAATTCCACGGAACTTGGTTCCCCACCATGCTCTCCGCAAATCCCAATCTTGAGATCAGGTCTGGTCGTCCGTCCTTTTCTCACGGCGATATCCATCAGCTGTCCCACCCCTCTCCGGTCGAGCTTTTCAAAAGGATCGAAATCCCATATATTGGCGTTAAGGTATGAATGTAAGAACTTGCCCGCATCATCTCGGCTTATCCCGTAGGTAGTCTGGGTCATATCATTGGTTCCGAAGGAAAAGAACTCGGCCTCCTGTGCCACCTGGTCGGCGGTGAGAGCGCCCCTGGGGACCTCGATCATGGTCCCCACCTTGTATTCCACTTCCATCCCGTACCGGGAGAATACCTCATGGGCCACTCCATCTACCATCCGCCTCTGGTTCGCTAACTCTCGTACGTCTCCAACCAAAGGGATCATGACCTCCGGGTGAACTGCTATTCCCTCTTCAGCCACCTCGCAGGCCGCCTCGAAGATAGCCCTGGCCTGCATAGCAGTGATCTCAGGATAAACGATCCCAAGGCGGCATCCCCGGTGTCCCAGCATGGGGTTGCTCTCATGCAGTGCCTCAATCTTGGCCCTTAGTTGTTCCTCAGGGACACGCATTTTTTTGGCCAGTTCCTCGATCTCCTTGGGGGTCTTAGGAAGGAATTCATGCAGGGGGGGGTCCAGGGTTCGGATGGTGACCGGTCTTTCCTTCATCACCTGGAAAATCCCCTTGAAGTCCTCCT
>JAUWDQ010000131.1 GCA_030608745.1 Pseudomonadota bacterium
CGCATTGTTTCCTCTTTTATGTTCATTGTGCCCATTACCCCTCCCATCAGTTCAGCCATATCTGCGAGCATCTGAAAAGCCCCAAGGTTAAAGTCGGGAGTAAATTCAATGATATCCACTTCTTCAGAGTTGGTCTTCATAACTCCTAGAACGGAAGGTAACACCCCGATGAAGTACCCACTGTAAGCCCGGATGGCTTCTAGAGGAAGGGGATTTTTCTTTTGGGGCATAAAACTGCTCGTACCGGAATATTCATCGGCTAACTCGATCATGTTGAATTCTTGGGTACAAAATAGGTCCAGATCCGTTGCTAACTGTCCTAAGTTCGACATGAAGATGGAGCAACAACCATAGCTTTCCGCCGCATAATCCCTGGAAAAACAGGCCTCCCGAGAGTTTTCTAAGAAGTTGCTGAACCCAAGAAGTTCGGTTGTTCTCTTCCTGTTCAGTCCTAATGCCTCCCCTGCCGCTGCCGCAGCTCCCAAAGGGTTTAAGTTTGTTCGCTCAAAAGCCCCTTTGAACCTTTCAATATCTTTAAGGAAAGCATCGGCAAAGGAAAGCAAGTAATGTCCGAAGGTACACGGCTGGGAATGTTGAAGGTGAGAATATCCAGGCATGATAGTACTGCTATGTTCTGCCGCCCTGCGCAGCATAACCCCTATGAGTTTCAGTATACCTTTGGTGACTTTAGCGAGCTCATCTCTCACATAGATCCTCCGAATGGTTGCTTCGTAGTCTAAGCGGCTTCTACCGACGTACGCCCATCCTCCCACATCTTCTCCAAGCTTTTCCAATAGGTATGATTCCATATTGAGATAGATGTTGCCCTTTCCCTCTTCAAAGGGAAACCCAGTGCTTCCCATCTCATCCATTTCCAGCATAATCTCCAGAATCTTAGCCCCCTTTCCCCTCGCAATTAAGTCTTCCTCGACTACCATCACCATATGGGCCAGATTTACGAGAGAACACGCATAGTAGAGGGGTTTGGTACGCTCTATTATCGGTCTATAGTAACTTCTCGTGAAAATTTCCGATGGTTCCCCTTCGAATCGAGAATGAGCTCCCAAATGTCTCCATTGTCTCGGATCTTTTCTCTTGGCCATTTTTGCCCCCTAAACCGGAAAAGCCGAATCAAAAAGGCAAATAGAAAAAGAACACCCCACAGAACACCTGTCGGAACAGTCAAATTTCTTAACCACTACAATATGCTAAGTTTGTCTTATGGGAGGAATAGGAGTCGCGGCTTGATTAACCGAACGTTACGACACCAAAATCCGCGGACAGTTTACCGTCTCAATCTTAACTATATGCAATGATGGAAAAGACCACATGGAATGTTGGAATAATGGAGTAATGGGAAATAAAAAACGGAAGAAACGGATTTTTTATTTCCGTCCATCTTTACCCATCATTCCAGTATTCCATTATTCCACTATCCCAACTCGTATTCCAGTTGGGATGTTCCAGACAGATTCTACGTAAGCCGTCCACGCAGCTTGGGATCCAGGGCATCCCGGATCCCATCCCCTAACATATTGAACCCCATGGTGGCACAAAATATTCCCGCGCCGGGAACGAGTGAGAGCCAAGGAGCTTGTATGAAGTGGAACATGCCTTCTTTGATCATCATCCCCCAACTCGGCGTCGGAGGTTGGGTACCCATCCCCAGAAAGCTAAGGCTAGCTTCCAGCCGTATTGCCGTCGCAATCCAAAGGGTTGACATTACAATTATCTCTCCCGCCACATTAGGTAAAATATGTTTCGATACTATCCCCCAGTTCGATCGGCCGGTAGCCTTGCTTGCCTCCACGTATACCTGCTCAGCGACGGCAAGGGTAGAACCACGGGCGAGTCTGATATATCTGGGCGTAAAAGCAAGCCCGATTGCAAGGATTACATTCCTCGTGCCTGCCCCAAAAGCAACTACGACTATGATCGCTAACACCATCGTGGGGAAGGACATAAATACATCCGTCAGCCACATTATTACGTTACTAATCCTTCCCCTGTTATACCCAGCAATGAGGCCCAAAACGGTACCACCAATTGCACCAACAATGGTGGCTAAAAACCCTACTGACAATGAAACCCTTGAACCCCATATGGTCCTGGAGAGTATATCTCTTCCGTATCGATCCGTACCACCCCAATGCTGCCAGCTTGGATCAGCGAAGCGGTTAATCACATGATGTTCTAACGGATCATATGGTGCAATCCAGGGCGAAAATATTCCCAAAAAGATTACGATAATCACCAAGAAGAAGCCGACAAAGGACACCTTATTTTTTAAAAATCTTCTTATCTCCACTCCCCAAGGGCTCCTTCTAAACAGCCTTGATCATTAATCATACTTTATCCTCGGATCGATAAAGGCATAGGACAAATCCGTAATGAGGTTTACCAGAACGATAAAGACAGCGAGTACCACCAGGCCCGATTGAATCACCGAATAGTTCCGTTCTTGTATTGCGCCTATCAGGAATTTACCGATCCCGGGCCGGTTAAATACGATCTCGACTTCTATGGATCCGCCTATCGTCACAGCTAAATAGAGGCCGATCATGGTAACAACGGGGAGTAATGAATTCCTCAAAGCGTGTTTATAAATCACCACCCGTTCCTTAAGCCCTTTACTGCGAGCAGTCCTCACATAATCCTCATGTAATACGTTCAGCATAGATGATCTCGTCAACCTCATCACAAAAGCCGCTTTAATCAGGCCAAGGCTAAGGGCAGGTAGGAATAAGTGGTATGCACGGTTCCCTAAATCGCTATAATCACCGCCACCGCCCATCATTGGAAACCACCCAAGGATCAGCCCAAAGATAAAAAGAAGCAATATACTGAGATAAAAGGTTGGAAAGGAAAACCCTAGTATGCCAACGAATCTCCCAATAAAATCCAGAGGGGAGTTCCACTTCAATGCCGCGAGAACCCCGGTTGGCACCCCAATCAAGATTCCGATTACCGTGGCCCATATAGCGAGGTCTATGGTATAAGGGACAGCTCTTGCAAAGAGCTTCGCAACTGGTATGTCGGTGCGGAGGTCCCGCCCCAAGTCCCCATGGGCCAACCTCCAAAGGAATGAGGTGTACTGTTTCCAAAGAGGCTCATTCAGCCCCAGCCTCTCCCTGATGGCTTCAAGGGCCTGGGGCGTAGCTCTGTCACCGAGGATTGCTATTGCTGGGTCCCCACCTAATCCCCGGACGGCAAAGAAGACAAGACTTATCACCACCAGTATCGTGGGGATCGCCGATAAAATCCTCCTGATGATAAAAGTAAGCATGATAAAGAAATACGGCTGGAATGATGTCCTCTTCGAACCTCATTCCAGCCGCCTTCCCTTCTCCCCCTTAGTGTTTCAAAATCTTGGCCTTCTCAAGGGGATAGCCAAAGATCATACTGCCCTTGATCTCAACACCAGGGTCAAAGTAGTTGTGTCGCACAAGGACCTTTGTCAGCTCGTGGAGTGGCTTGGAGGGCACATGCATCAACAGCTGTAACTGTGCCTTATAGTAGAGGTCTCTCTGCTTCTGTGAATTCAGCTCACTGCGGGCTGCCTCAATGAGCGAGTCGATGCTATCTACCTTTCCGTCTCCATCAGCATCGACATCTCCGTAGTGCGAGAAGTTTGTGATTGCCTTGGGCTTCCCAACGATAGACTTGGAGTAGTACCACTGGGTAAGATAGGAATCGGCAACAGGGGGACGACCAGCATAGTAGATCACCACATCGTTCATATCCTTCCTGATGTTGGCATGGAAGCTGGTATGATCAACCACGGTAATCTCCAGGTTCACGCCCAGTTTCTTCCACTGCTCCTTACAGATCTCCAAAGGGGCCAAATAGTAAGGTTTAGTGGTTGAAAAGGCCTTTAATTTGAAACCACCTCCGAAACCTGCCTCTGCCAACAGCTTCTTCGCCTTTTCCAGGTCATAGTTGTAGAGAAGCTCCTCGGGGGTTGCATCCTCGGGTAACGTTGCGTAATAGGAAGGAGGTACCGGAGCGATCATCTTATAATATATCCCGCGAAAGTACTGTTCGAATATCTTGCGGTCCGCGGTCAACGCCAGGGCTTTTCTCACCTTTATATTATCCAGTGGTTTTCTCGTCATGTTGAAGTGCACAGCGCAGCCACTGCCCAGCGGGACTGCATCCACTATTACCGTTGGAGTCTTCTTTACATCCTCGACCCATTTCGGATCCCGCTTGCCGTAGATGGCATCAAGATCGCCCTTGATGAACGCCAGGGTCCTCGAGGCGACATTTGGCATGAAGTAGATCTCGAGTCTCTTTAAGGTGGGCTTACCCCTGAAGTACTTCTCGTTTCTCACCAGTATGACCTTCTCCTTCGCGAAGTATTCATGAAACTGGAAGGGGCCGGTTCCTATGACCTCGAGACCTAAGTTCTTATTTCCAACCTCGTCTCCGCGCTTCTTACAAACGATATTCCCGGCCTGGTAAGCGAGCACTTGGTCTAACAAGAAGAACGTGCTGGGGGCCGTCAAGATTATCTTGGCCGTATAGGGATCTACGACTTTCACTTCCTTAATTATCCCGTATTTCGCCCCATACGGGGAACTGAGCTTGGCATCCCGGAGCCGATCAAAGGTGTATTTTACATCCTCAGCGGTGAACTCTCCGTACCCTTTGTGCCATTGGACCCCTTTCCGGAGATGGAATGTATAGGTTAGCCCGTCCTCGGATACCTCCCAAGACTCTGCCAGGTCACCTTCGAGATTATCGAAGTCGAGCGTTCCGGGCGGCAAGCGCACTAAGCCGTTGAACATATACGACCCCACCGAGTAAGCCCCGTCAACAACACCAAATGCCGGATCGAATGAATCCAGATCCGTGGTGTGGTGGGCCCAGCGCCAAACCTGTTCCTTTGCCAATTCCGCCGATAGAGCAACACCTGAAGTGAACACCAACGCAGCCACCAATAGGCCTGCCAAAAAACTAAAGCGCCATTTCATTGTAATCCCCCCTTTTTTTTGAGTTGTCTACCTGTACTACACCCCTTATCTAATATATTGCCCATCACCTCCTTTCTATGACCCGCTGATAACGGAATCCTACTTCCATCATGGGTAAATAGATCCCCCCCACTATAAATCTGGACAAATGAATTGTCAAGGGATTTCTAGGACCTGAAAAACAACATTGATGTTGAGCTGAAGGGTAGATCTTGTTTTAGGGACTTTATGAGCTCTTTCTTTCGATGATGAGGTTCAATCTATCATCGATCGATGCCTCTGAATTGACCCCAACAATGGTTGTTGATTCCCTCTCCTCCACAATGGCAGGCCCTTTGAACTTCGCCCCTGGCCTCAGGCTGTACCGGTCATATACCGGGCACGCTACAAACTTTCCCTGTTCCGGGAAATAGGCCTTCCGCTTTCCTCTCACTTCAGGCCCCCTCGGAGCCACCAGCTTGCCTGCGTATGTGACCTCCAGGGAAGGGGATGGACATTCGGCTCTAAGATTCCAGGTGAGCGCCTGGATGGGAGTATCGGTCATGTATCGGCTGAAAGCCTTTTCATAGGCTTTATAAAAGGCCTTCGTAATCTCAGGAAGGCTTTCAGAGCCGAGCTTGCCGTTTGGTATGGGGGATGGGATTTCATAAAACTGCCCTGCATATCGCATGTCAGCCGATCTCTCGATGACGATCTCCTCCCGCGAGGCCCCCGTTTCAATGAGGGAGGAGAGAGCCTCCTCTTCCATCTCCTGATAGATCCTATTGACGTACTGCCAGTCGATTGAATCGAGCCGGGAGATATAGCTGCGGGAGAAATCGAGGGCCATGGGGGTCACGAGAAGCCCCAATGCAGAAGCGGTTCCTGCAGCCGGGGGGCAAATGATCGTCTTGATTTTCAAAAGCTCAGCGATTCGAAAGGCATGAATGGGGCCTGCTCCTCCAAAGGCCATGAGGACGTAACGTCTGGGATCCTTGCCGCGTTCCGCGATGTGGATGCGGGTGGCCGTGGCCATGTTTTCCGTCACGATCTGATTGATTCCCATGGCAGCTTCTTCCACGCTGATTCCAAGTGCATCGGCCAGCTTCCTTTTCATCACCTCCCTTGCGCGTGCCGCATCCAGGGCCATCTCCCCACCCAGGAAGTAATCGGGATTCAGATAACCCAAAATGAGGGCGGCATCGGTCACGGTGGGATCTTCACCTCCGAATCCGTAGCATGCCGGTCCGGGCGAAGCCCCCGCACTTTGAGGTCCAACCTTGGCTAACCCCATTTGGTCGATATACCCTATGCTCCCCCCACCTGCACCGATTTCTATCATTTCTATAGAGGGGATCTTAAAGGAAAAACCGCTTCCCCTCTTAAAACGACTGATCCGTGCTGCCTCAAATTCCCTCGAATAGGATGGTCTGCCATCGTTGATGAGGCATATCTTGGCGGTTGTCCCACCCATGTCAAAGGAGATGAGGTCGTTTAAACCCATGGCCCTTCCATAAAAACTGGCCACCAGGGCGCCGGCAGCTGGCCCTGATTCGCACAGTTTAATGGGGAATTCCGCGGCCAGCCTCACATTGGTAATTCCGCCGCTTGAGAGCATCGCGTAAAAGGCGCCGTTAAATCCCTTTTTTTTCAATTGCGTCCCTAGATAGCGCAGGTACTTCTTCATGATGGGCTGGACATAGGCGTTGGCAACCGTCGTTGAGGTCCTTTCGTATTCCCTGATCTCCGGTGCCACGCGGCTGGAGAGGGAAACATGGAAGGAGGGAAATTCCCCTTGAAGGCATTCTTGGATCTGGCGCTCATGGATGGGATTTCTGTAGGAGTGAAGCAGGCAGACCGCGATGGAAGTGATATCCTGCTTTTCGAAATATCGAGCGGCTTCTCTTACTTCGTTCAAGTTCAAGGGTTCTCGAATCTGGCCTTCAGCGGTTATCCTTTCCGAGATGCCCAATCGCAAGCGTCTCGGAACAAGCGCTTTGGGCCGTTCGATGCTCAAATCGTAAAGCTCGTACCGATTTTCATTGCCCGTTTCCAGGACATCGCGGAAACCTTTGGTGGTCATCAGGCCTGTGGGAGCTCCTTTGCGCTCGATGAGTGTGTTTGTGACGAGAGTCGTCCCATGGATGACGGTGGATAGATCCTCAATGGGGACTCCTGCCCTTTTCAAAATTTCCCCGGACCCTTTAATTACTGCCTGGGAGGGATCTTCAGGGGTGGTCAAGGTCTTGCCGACCTCCATCCTTCCATTATCTTCGTTGAGCAAGACGAAATCCGTGAAGGTGCCTCCCACATCAACACCCAGGTTATGCTTTGACATGTTGCTTTCTCCTCCCCAACTG
>JAUWDQ010000146.1 GCA_030608745.1 Pseudomonadota bacterium
GGGGGAATGTCTTGGAATCATCGGCGAATCGGGCTCGGGCAAATCCACTTTGGCCCAACATCTTGCCGGGCTCCTTTCCCCCAGTCTGGGCTCAGTTCTCATTGATGGGGCCAATATCTACAATGCGCAAGGGGGAAGGGAAATGAGAAAAAGGGTGGGGCTCATCTTTCAATCCCCCGCGGACCAACTATTCGAGGAATCCGTCTTTAAGGAGATCTCCTTCGGTTTAAGACAGGAGAAAAACCTCAGCTCCCGGGAAATCGAAGAAAGGGTCAAAGACGTATGCAGGGAATTGCATCCACCATTGGAGGACCTCATGGACCGATCCCCCTTCGAATTGAGCGCAGGGGAAAGGATTATGCTGGCCATCGCCAGCGTACTGATATCCAAGCCGGAGGTCTTGCTCTTTGATGAGCCTTATGCGGGATTGGATCCAAATAACCGCAGTGAGGTTTTACACCAAATAGAAATCCTTCATCGGAACAAGAAAACCCTTATCATCCTCTCCAATCAATCCGAAGGCCTGATCCACCTTTGTGACCGAGTCATCTTTCTGTACCAGGGAAAGATCGTTGCCCAGGGAAGGCTTCAAGAATTCTTAGCATCCGGAGAAATAGATCGAAGGGTAACGGACCTCTTACCCCCATTGACTCGTATGCTGATCCACCTGAGGGAAAAAGGGATCGAGGTCAATCCCTCCCTTGACACCCCTTCCTCTGTCTCCCTGGAAATCCATCGCCTCCTCCAGAAGAAGGGAAAGAATTGATAGGCTTGAATCCTCAACAACCCCCGAAACGACCTCCTCCCGAGGGATTATTCCCCAAATCGAAGCAGCGAACAGTAATGGATTTAGGGTAACCACTCCTGGTGAAGCCAAACGGGTGATACCGCTGGCAACTGGGCTTTCCCTGAACCTCCAACCTCTTAGCCTCAGCCTGCTGAGGGGTAATGAACCCCGAAGCTCCGGATGCCGAGACCTTGACTTTGATCTGGTCAGGTGATAGCATCCCCGTGACCTTACGGGGTTTGTTATGGGAGAAGAAGGGTTTTTCGAAAGGCTTAAAAAGGGGCTCTCAAAGACCCACGCCGGCTTTGTCACTCAGCTCGACCGGCTCATTTCCGGGAAGAAGGGGATCGACGAGGCACTCCTTGAGGAGCTGGAGGAGATCCTCATCACTGCCGATTTGGGAACGAATACAACCTACAGGTTGATCAACGATCTCCATCAAGGGGTTGGGAGAAACGAGCTCGTTGACCCTCAAAGGCTCAAGGAATTTCTCAGGGAGTCTATTCTGGCCATATTGAAGACAGCCCAAAGTCCATTGGATATCAATTCTTCGGGAACAGAGCCTTTCGTGATCATGGTAGTGGGCGTCAATGGAGTCGGAAAGACCACCACCATAGGGAAACTGGCGAGCAGGTATAGGTCCAAGGGGAAAAAAATACTCTTCGCCGCATCGGATACCTTCCGGGCCGCGGCCGCGGAACAGCTGGAAGCCTGGGCAAAAAGGATAGGGGTGAATATGGTGAAACAATCGAGGGGATCCGACCCCTCGGCCGTCGCCTTTGATGCCATCCAGGCTGCCAAGGCGAGATATTTCGACATCGTATTTATCGACACGGCGGGCCGACTCCATACCAAGGAAAACCTCATGGAAGAGTTAAAGAAGATGAAGAGGATTGTTGGACGCCAGTGCCCGGGAGCTCCTCACGAGATCCTCTTGATCCTCGACGCGACGACGGGGCAGAACGCCATTTCCCAAACGAGATTCTTCAACGAGGCATTGGGGATCACGGGAATTGCCCTCACCAAATTGGATGGAACGGCCAAAGGAGGGATCATCATCGGAATTACCGAATCATTTCACATTCCCATTCGGTATATCGGTATCGGGGAAAAAATGGATGATCTTCGGGAATTCAACGCCGAGGAATTCGTCGCAGCTTTATTGTAATTTTTCCCTTGACAAGTGAAAAATTTCTTTTGTATTATAGGTAAAGTACTTTTGAAGATACTTTTCATTATTCAAGAAAATACACCAAATTCTCTAAAAAATTACACGTGACCGCTTCCGATCATACAGGGCCCAGGGGGTTCTGTATGACGATAGGGTACAAGGAGTGATCCTTGCGCCTGCCGTTTCGCAAAGGGGGCTCCAAAATCGAGCTTCCTTTTTTATTCCTTCCGGGAGGAGGTGATCAAAAAAGGGGACTTCTTAGAAATCCAGCAATAAAATCCAACAGAAAAGAAGGAGAAATTGAGCAATGAAACTAACCCGTAGGACTTTCTTGAAAATATCCGGTGCGACAGCGGTCGGTATTGCGGCAAGTAGTTTGGGATTGGATCTATCGCCCTTTGAATCCTATGCGGCAACGCTGCGGAAAGACCTCAAGTCGGCCAAGGAAAACACCACCATTTGCCCTTACTGCGCCGTCGGCTGTGGCGCGATCGTCCATTCGATCCGTGGAAAGGTAATCAACATCGAGGGAGATCCGGACCACGTCATCAACGAGGGATCGCTCTGCAGCAAGGGAGCATCCATGTATCAGCTCTCGGCGGCAAACCCTAACCGTCTCACCAAACCAATGTACCGGGCTCCCTACGCAACGGAATGGAAGGAGGTTTCCTGGGACTGGGCTTTGGATGAGATTGCCAAACGAGTGAAAAAGGGCCGGGATGCCAGCTTCATGACCAAAAACGCCAAGGGGCAGGTGGTCAACCGTACCAATGGCATCGCGCATGTGGGCAGTGCTGCCCTGGATAACGAAGAATGTTTCATGCTCCAAAAGCTTATGAGGGCCTGGGGTTTGATCTACATCGAACACCAGGCGCGTATCTGACACTCCGCTACGGTAGCGGCTCTGGCAGAGTCGTTCGGTAGAGGAGCAATGACGAATCACTGGATCGATATCCGAAACGCAGATGTCATCCTCATCATGGGCAGCAACGCTGCCGAGAATCATCCCATCTCCTTCAAATGGGTCAACAAGGCAATCGATAGGGGAGCAACCCTTCTCAGTGTTGACCCTCGCTTCACCCGTACATCCGCCAAGGCCCATCTCTATGCGCCAATCCGTTCCGGAACGGATATCGCCTTTCTGGGTGGGATGATCAAGTACATCATCGAAAACAACAGGTATTTCAAGGAATATGTCCGACTTTACACAAACGCGTCTTTCCTCGTAAACCCGAAATTCAAGATGCCCGGGGAACTGGACGGACTCTTCTCCGGCTACGACCCCAAGAAGAGGAAGTACGACAAGTCTAGTTGGAGCTTCCAGAAGGACGAAAAAGGGCTGATCAAGAAGGACCCAACGCTTCAGAATCCCAACTGCGTCTTCCAACTCCTGAAGAAGCATTTCTCCCGGTATACCCCGGAATTGGTCTCCAGCATCACGGGAACCCCCAAGGATAAGCTCTTGAAAATCTACGAGATCTATTCCTCCACGGGCAAACGGGGGAAGGCGGCCACCATCATGTACGCCATGGGGTGGACTCAACACACGGTCGGGACCCAAAACATCCGGACCATGGCCATGATCCAATTGCTCCTGGGGAATATGGGCGTTGCAGGGGGTGGAGTCAACGCTCTGAGGGGAGAATCCAACGTGCAGGGTTCCACGGACCACTGCCTGCTCTACCACATCCTGCCCGGATACCTCAAGACGCCAAAGGCTTCACAGCCTACCCTCAAGGCGTATAACGACAAGTATACTCCCAAGACCAAGGACCCCATGAGCGCCAACTGGTGGGGGAACTATCCCAAGTACTCCGTCAGCCTGCTCACGTCCTTCTTCGGCAAAAACGCCACCAAGGCCAATGACTTCGGTTATGCATGGCTTCCCAAGCTCGACGACGGGCAGGATGCCTCCTGGCTGAATCTCTTCGACGAGATGTACAGGGGTAACTTTTCCGGCTTCTTCGCCTGGGGGATGAATCCGACCTGTAGCGGCGCCAATGCGAACAAGGTGAGGCTGGGCCTGGCCAAGCTCGATTGGCTGGTGAACGTTAACATCTTCCCCAACGAGACCGCGGAGTTCTGGCATGGACCCGGGATGAAGCCCAAGAATATCAAGACCGAGGTATTTCGCCTGCCGGCAGCCGTCTCCTTCGAGAAGGAGGGGAGCGTCACCAACAGCGGTCGGTGGGCACAGTGGCGATACAAGGGTGGCAATTCCCCGGGAGATGCGTGGTCGGATGCGGAGATGATGACCGGGCTCTACTACCGGGTGAAGGCCCTCTACGAGAAGGAGGGCGGTGCCTTTCCGGATCCCGTCGTGAAGGCAACCTGGGACTATGGGCCCAAGGGACCCGGTGGAAAGATCAAACACTACGATCCTCACATGGTGGCCAAGGAGATCAACGGCTACTTCCTGAAGGACAAGAAGGTCAAGGGAAAACTCTACAAGAAGGGAACCCTGGTGCCCAGCTTCGCATTTCTTCAGGCCGACGGGAGCACCTCCTCGGGCAACTGGCTTTACTGCCAGAGCTACACGGGGAAGGGAAATATGATGGCCCGAAGGAGCCGAAAGGACCCATCGGGAATCGGGCTCTATCTCGAATGGTCATGGGCCTGGCCCGTCAACCGCAGGATCATTTACAACCGAGCCTCCGTGGACGAAAATGGCCAGCCTTGGGATAAGCAGCACCCGGTAATCCGGTGGGACAAGACAGCGAAGAAGTGGAAGGGGGATGTCCCTGATGGTGGTTGGGCTCCCTTGAGCGCTGGAAAACCATCGAGGTACGCCTTCATCATGAAACCCGAAGGCCACGCCCATATCTTCGGACCCGGGCGCGCGGATGGCCCATTCCCCGAACACTACGAACCCTACGAGTGCCCCATCGAGAAGAACCTGATGAATGCCCAGAAGTTCAACCCCGCCATCAAGATCTTCAGCCCCGAAACGACTTCGCCCCTGGATGTTGTCTTCTCGTGTGATCCCAGGTATCCCATCGTTGCAAGCACATATCGGATGGTGGAACACTGGCAGACGGGGGTGATGACGCGATGGCAGCCCTGGCTCCTTGAGACACAGCCCCAGTTGTGGGTCGAGATGAGCAAGAAGTTGGCCAACCTGAGGGGTATTAAGAACGGGGAGAAGATCCTGGTGCAGTCGGCCAGGGGCCAGGTGGAGGCGGTGGCCATTGTTACCGATCGATTCAAGCCCTTCAATATCGCGGGCCAGACTATTCACCAGGTGGGCTTACCGTGGTGCTTTGGCTGGGTAACGCCGCGCGACGGTGGTGACAGCGCCAACCTGTTGACGCCAACCATCGGGGATGCTAACACCATGATACCCGAATCCAAGGCCTTCATGGTCAATGTGGTCAGAAAGGGGGTGTGATCTGATGGGAAAATATGCCGCATTAGTCGATGTCTCGAGGTGCACCGCCTGTAGGGCATGCCAAATCGCCTGCAAGCAGTGGAACGAACTTCCCGCGGAAAAGACGGTCAACATAGGTACGTACCAGAACCCACCGGATCTCTCCGTGGCCACATATACCCTTATACGGTTCAAGGAGATCTCCGATAAGGACGAGATACGGTGGAACTTCTTCAAGGATCAGTGCAGACACTGTCTGGAGCCGCCGTGTAAGGAAGCGGCCGATGGGACGGTGAAGGGGGCGATCGTCCAAGATAAGAATGGTACCGTCCTCTTTACCGAAAAGACCAGGCTTCTGGACATCAAGGAAATCCGTGATGAGTGTCCCTATGACATTCCTCGCCAGGATCCCAATACCAAGCTTATGGCTAAGTGTACCTTCTGTGCCGATCGAATCGCCGATGGCATGATACCAGCCTGCATTAAGGTTTGCCCAACGGGGACCCTCACCTTCGGGCCGAGGGATAAGATCCTGAAGATGGCGAACAAAAGGCTGAAGGATGTCAAGAAGCGGTTCCCACTGGCCAGACTGATGGGTGACGAGGAGGAGGTAAGTTGGATCTACCTGATCCACCAACCCGAAGCCGAATTCCAGATGACCGTGAGGGCAAAAAGACCCTCCACCGTGGCACGAAGGGCCTTCATGAAACCCCTTGGGGCCTTGGTTGCGGGAACTATTGTTTTCAGCACCGGCTCCAGCCCTTGCCAAACCTCTAAAGTTCAAAGCAGTCGCCTTTTTACCCGTGAATAATGCGAACGTTGCTGGGTTTAAAGTCTTCGTTGAAAAGATTAACAATAAATTCAAGGACCAAATTGAGATCGAGCTTATCGGAGGACCTGAAGTAACGCCTCCATTTCAACTGCATGAGGCTGTGAAAAAAGGTGTCATTGATATGGCCCTGACCTCATGCGGCTATTATCCATCCCTGCTGTGGGAAGCCCAAACCGCCATGTTCACCAACAAGGACTATAAAGAAATCGCCGAGACCGACTATTACAAGACCATGAGTAAGCTCCATCAGGATGTAGGACTGATCTGGCTGGGTCCTGGCACATATAGTTTGTCTTTCCATCTCTATACCAATCCCGAGGTAAAAACACCAAAGGACTTTGCAGGCAAAAAGATTCGTGTATTTCCTCCATTCATCCCCCTGACAAAGGCTCTTAGTGCCGTGCCCATCAACCTGCCCATGGGTGACATTTATACAGCCATGGAACGGGGGGCCGTTGACGGGTTTGTCATGACTCATACCGGTTTTGTGTCCGACTTTCACTGGAACGA
>JAUWDQ010000249.1 GCA_030608745.1 Pseudomonadota bacterium
CCTCATTCCTAAAGATTCGCGCGCCTTGCATCTGGAGCTTTCTACTGTGCCGTCTGATTTATGACTTTTTACGAAACCATCATCATTGACAGGCCCCTCCTTCAGAAATTTGGCGGCGTGCCTCCTTGAGCATCTTCTCCACCACCTCTTCAATGGTCATATGGGTGGAATCAATCACCAGGGCATCATTGGCCCTCCGCAGCGGCGATAATTTTCTCCCCCGGTCCCGCCGATCCCTTCTCCTTATCTCAGTAATGGTTTCTTCAAGGCTCACCCGCATTCCCTTTTCCACGAGTTCCTTAAACCTCCGCCTCCCCCTCTCCTCGGGTGTAGAATCGAGAAAAAATTTCAATTCCGCCCCTGAGAAGACCACTGTTCCAATATCCCTCCCTTCCGCCACAATTCCACCGCCGGCTCCCATCATCCTCTGCATTTCGACCAAGATGTCCCTAACGGCCTTTTTTGTGGAAATCTGTGAAGCCAATGCGCTGATCTCGGGTTTGCGGATGGCCTCGCTCACGTCCTTGTCGTTACAAAAGGTTTTGATTCCATCCCCATCTTGGACGAATACAATTTCCATGTGCGAACATATCCTGGTCAACCCCGCCTCATCATCGATATCGATAGAAAGCTCTTTGGCCTTCACGGCAGCCACTCTATACATAGCCCCTGTATCAAGGTAACGATACCCAAGCCTTTCCGCCAACCGCCTTCCCACGGTGCTCTTACCCGATCCCGAGGGGCCATCTATGGCGATAATGATTCTTCTTGCCATCTCTCTCCCCGCAAACTTCGGAACACCCAAGACCCCAAAACGCATACCAATTGCTATCGGAAACTCCAAGGCGAAAAAAAGGCAAAAGGTAGCACGGACCCGAGAACGCAAAGTGGAGAAATTGATTCAGCCTTGGAAAAAACCAATTAGCCCCTTTGAACGGGGCCCAATTCATGACCGTTTTTAGGAGGAGAAGGAGGGGTGGGGGAAAAGACGGATAAGAGGCGGATCATCCTTCAATTTGGCGTGAGAGAGCATCTCCACCATTTCCCTACATTTTATATTTTCCAAAGTCATCGGGGGCAAGATCCTCGAGGATCTCCTCCCACTTTTTCTCATCGAGTACCCCCTCACCCTCTGCCTGCTGAGCCAAATCAACCTTTCTCGACTTTTCGATGACCTTTTGGTGGACAAATATGGGAGATTTCGTCCTCAAGGCAATGGCAATGGCATCGCTGGGGCGAGCGTCGATAGCAAGATCAATTCCGTTCCAGTCCAAATGGATAATCGCATAAAAGGTGTTGTTCCTGAGATCGTTCACCTCAACTCTCGAAACTACCGCATCCAGGTGATTCAAAATGTTCTTCATCAGATCATGGGTCATGGGCCTGGCTAGCTTGATATTTTCCAGCTGGGTCGCGATGGAACTCGCCTCGAGTAATCCAATCCATATGGGAATGACCTCTTGGTTCTCCTTGTCCTTCAAGAGCACGATAGGCGTGTGGGTAATTGGGTCAATGCTCAAACCCGAAACCCTTACCTCTTTTAGCATAATCTCCTCCCCTTCAAATGATCTTTCCCTTCAAGGAATTCGCGTATCCCTTTTCTATTCTTACCTTCACCAGTTGACCTATCAAATCAGGGCTTCCCTTAAAATTGACCACCTTATTCGAACTCGTCCTCCCGGTCATCTCCTCTTTCGCCCCTTTGCTCACACCCTCAACCAATATCTCTTCATACCTCCCCTCAAGGGTTTGATTCCTCTTCAGGGTGATCCGCTTCTGCAATTTCTGGAGAACCTCTAAGCGATGGCTTTGGGTGGATTCATCGATTTGGTCGGGAAACCATGCCGCTTTGGTTCCCTTCCTCGGCGAATATTTGAAGGAAAATAGGTTATCGAATTGAACCTTTTGGATGAGGTCGAGGGTCTCGAGGAAATCCTCCTCATCTTCTCCGGGGAACCCCACCATTACATCAGCGGTAATCCCGATCTCCGGACAGACTTCCCTCAGTTGCTCTCCTTTTTTCATATACTCCTTTCGAGTATACCCCCTGTTCATCCTCTCAAGGATCTTATCCGAACCCGACTGAAAGGGCAAGTGAATGTGTTTGCAGACCCTTTCTAACTTCCCAACGGCCATGATGAGCTCTTCTGAGATATCCTTCGGGTGGGAGGTGGTAAATCGCATCCTCCATAATCCCTCAATTTCATTAATACGAGCCAAGAGCTGTGGGAAGGTTAATCCTCCGGAGAGGTCCTTCCCGTAGGAATTAACGTTTTGCCCCAGCAGGGTAACCTCCCTTACGCCCCCTTTCGATAAGGCATTGATCTCTCCGAGGATGTTCTCGCCGGGTCTGCTCTTCTGCCTGCCCCTCACGTAGGGAACGATGCAGAAGGAGCAAAAGTTATCACATCCCTGCATGATGGTTACGTAGGATTTCACTTTCTCACCATCCGAGGGAGCCGGAAAGATATCTAGGGATTTCACCTCGTCGTAGAATTTAACGGCGCACTTCGGCCTTCTCGAGGCCTGGACATCACTTATGAGCTCAGGTAGCCTATGAAGGTTGTGTGTCCCGAAGACCAAATCCAAATGACCAATGCGATCCAGCAGCCGCTCGCCCTCGTGCTGGGCAACACACCCACCTACCCCGATGACCAGATGGTGGTTTTTCTCCTTGAGCTTCTTTAGCCTTCCCAGAACACTATAGACCTTGTGTTCCGGTTTTGCCCTGACGCTACAGGTGTTGAGCAGAATGATGTCGGCCCGATTGATATCCTCGGTGGGCCTATAATCGTTCTCCGCTAAGATGCTCAGCATCTTTTCGGAATCATGTACGTTCATCTGGCAGCCGAAGGTCTGGAGGTAAACGAATTTGCCGTTGGACACCATTAAACCCTTTAGTCCAGTGGAGCCGAAATGGATCAGCCCCGATCATAGAGGGCTTCAGAGGTCAATGTCAAGACCTCCATGAGGCCCTGCGCACCTGAGTCCAAACCATCAACCCGTTACCTTGAACTGAGTATCCAGCTTTTCCATCTTTTCGACGATTCCACCATACTCCAATTCGCTATAGGGAAGCATAGCCGCTCCGGAGAATCCTTGTTCCCGAATGTCCGTTGCCTTTCTGGCAACCTTATCCCGAATATGATCCCAATAGGGATGATCGAAGGCATCGGCAGGCTCGGTAAAGGTACCATTATGAACGCAGAAGGCGAGGCAGCTAACCACGGGGGGACCATCGAAATAGGAGATAGATGAATTCCGCTTCACGGGCATCAGGGGACCCGTATGGCTACCCCTCATGAATCCCGCGACGAGATGTCCTATATTGAATGGGGAAAGTACCTCCCCCGTGGCCGGAAAAGCTCCCTGGACTCTTACCAGCATGACCGGGTCGTCTTTCCCGGTATATTTTCCCGCGATATTGTGGAGACGGGTCGTGCTCACGACTACCGCGATTTCCCCGCTATTCCTCGAGTGAATGGATTCCACCACGAATCGTTGGTTATCCCTCGCCGCTCGCAAGCATCCGTATGAAATCACCCAAGTTAGGATCAATGAAGGAGCGATATTCACCTCTTTCATCTACCTTAACTTCGTCGCCCTGATAAGGAGAGCCCAAATTATAATAAGCGCGTAAAACTCTTTCTACTCCGTCAAGCACTAAAAGGTATTCATTATTATAGAGAATCCC
>JAUWDQ010000117.1 GCA_030608745.1 Pseudomonadota bacterium
CCTGTTAAATATTTTCTTTGTTTGATGTTACTGTTTTCAAGCAGCTTCTATATCCCATATCTCTTGATATGGCTGCCTTCAATTTAACAGGGCAGGGGATGAAGCGGAACGCAGCAGATGGACTTTTTACGAAGCCGTCAAGGTTGGTTCAACCGCAAGACTGCAACACCGCAGAACCATAACTCGCTCAGAACTCCTTTTCCGAGTTTTTTCAGAGCTCTCTTAAATGAATGCTAAAAGCTGGTGATGGTAACACAATAGGGGGATATGGAAGATGCTGAGGATTTGTGGGATCCAGATGGCCTGCGTTGAGAACAAGGAGAAGAACCTTAAAAAAGCGGTGCAACTGGCTGAACTGGCTTCCGAGAAAGGGGCAAAGATTATCGGTTTCCAAGAGCTCTTTAACACCCATTGGTTCCCGAGGGATATCGACCGGAGGAATTTCAGTCTCGCAGAGACCATAGAAGGGAAGTCCATCCAAACGATGCGTAAAGTGGCCAAGGAGAAATCAGCGGTTCTCATTTGCCCTCTATTCGAGGAGGGAATCGAAGGGGTCTATTACAACACGGCGGTGGTTATTAACGCCGATGGCAAGGTGCTGGGGTGGTATAGAAAGGTTCATATTCCCCAGATTCCCCTTTGGGAAGAGAAATCCTATTTTTCACCGGGAGATACCGGATTTCCCGTCTTCCATACCAAATATGGCAAGATAGGCGTTCAAATTTGTTGGGATAATTTCTTCCCCGAAGGAACAAGAATACTGGCCCTCAAGGGTGCCCAGATTGTTTTCGCCCCTACTGCTGCCGCCTTTGCCTCGCAACAGAAATGGGAAACCGTCATGAGGGCTAATGCTATTACCAATGGCCTCTTCATCTTTCGGGTAAATCGGGTTGGAAGCGAAAAAAAACAGGATTTCTATGGGAAAAGTTTTTGCGTGACGCCGGAGGGTGAGCTTATCGATAAACCCAGCGGGATGCAAGAGGGGATCGTTTTTGCCAATATCGATTTTAAGGATATCGGCATGACCAGAAGGGAGTGGACCTTTCTAAGGGACAGACGCCCTGAGGTCTACTGGGAAATTGCCGGTTTGAGTCGGCAAAGGGAACGGAGGGTAGCTGGAGAAGCTCTCAGACCACGGGAGAGAAAGGGAGCCGCGAGAAAGAACAAGACGAGATGAAAAAAACGCTGACGGAATTGATGAGCGATTCCATTCGCCGTTGTATGGATAAGGGTTTGCTGAATAGCACGGAGATTCCGCCTTTGATTCTCGAATCTCCAAGGGAGAAATCCCACGGCGATTATTCTACCAACATCGCCATGGCCATGACGCCCCGGGAGGGAAAGCCCTCCCACGAAGTTGCCCGAATCATTTTGAGTCAATTGGCGGATGAAGATGAGGTCATCGAAAAAGCGGAAATCGCCGGCCCCGGATTCATCAATTTTTTTCTGAAAGAAGAGGTTTGGTATTCCGTTTTGGAGGAGATCGAGGATAAGGGGGAGGGCTTCGGCAAGGGTAAGATAGGGGAGGGTAGGCGCGTTCAAATCGAATTTGTAAGCGCCAATCCGACGGGACCGCTACACGTTGGGCACGGGAGAGGAGCGGCAATCGGCGACGTCCTGGCCAATATTCTCGATGCATGTAATTATCGAGTCTTTAAGGAATATTACATTAACGACGTTGGGAGCCAGATGGATACCTTGGGTAAATCAGTTTTTCTCCGCTATCTCCATGCCTTGGGGAAGGAGGTGGAATTTCCCGATAATTGCTATCAAGGGGATTACATAGCGGGGATCGCCAAAAAAGCGATCAAGGAGAGGGAGGATGCATATCTCCGTTATCCCCAGGAGGAATCGATCCGGTCATTGGCCTCTTTTGGCGCCGACGATATCTTGCGGGGAATAGAGGGGGACTTAGATCAATTTGGAGTCCATTTTGACGGTTGGTTTAGCGAAAAGGAACTCTACCGCGAAGAGAAAGTCCCAAGGGCCATTGACGATTTGAAGGAAAGGGGCCTCGTCTACGAGAAGGATGGGGCTTTATGGCTTAAGACCTCCCAATTCGGAGATGAGAAGGATCGTGTTCTGATAAAGGCCAATGGGGAGACGACCTATTTCGCATCCGATGTCGCTTACCATAAGGATAAATTGGATCGGGGATTCGAGGTACTGATTAACATCTGGGGTGCCGATCACCATGGATATGTTCCCCGAATGAAAGCCTCCTTGATGGCAATGGGTAAGGACGAGGCGATTTTGAAGATAGTCCTTGTCCAATTGGTGAGCCTTATGCGAGATGGGAAGATCGTTGCCATGTCAACTCGAGCGGGCGAGTTCACTACGCTGAGGAATGTGGTGGAGGAGGTAGGCCGGGATGCGGCGAGGTTTTTCTTCCTCATGAGGCGACCCGATAGCCAGCTCGATTTCGACCTCGAGTTGGCCAAAAGGCAAAGTGCCGAAAACCCCGTCTATTATGTCCAATATGCCCACGCCCGAATTTGCAGCATTATCAGGGAAGCCCTGAACAAGGGTATCGTTTTACCGCAATTCGAGGATATCGATGTCCGTCTGCTCAATCTTTCGGAGGAATTGGATCTCCTGAAATGCCTTTCGGGGTACCCCGAGGTTATCGAGGCAAGTGGTCTCTCCCTAGAGCCTCATCGAATTCCTTTTTACCTGATGGAGCTATCCAGTTTATTCCATAGCTACTACAATAAATACCGCGTGATTTCATCCGAGGTGGAGCTGACCAAGGCGCGTCTGCTTTTGGTTAACTCGATAAAGCGGGTTATCAAGAGCGCTCTCAATGTATTGGGGATTTTGGCGCCTGAGAAGATGTAACACCCTTGGGATGGAAAACAGCAATGGATCACAAGGGGATGAATAAGGGAAAAGGTTCCGGTACCCGCAGAAGGTTGGGACGTATGCTTGTGAGCTACGGCATCGTTTTTTTCATCGGTCTTTGGTTGGGATATAAGTTCGCATCCACCGGAAAGACAGTGGCACCTGAAAGGAAGGAGATGTCGGAATCGGCCGCAAAGGTCGGAAGGGGGGAGCAGGGAAACGGGGAAGGACCGGAAGGGAATAATAGAGCAAGCGAGACATCATCCTTAGAAAGGGAGGTGATTCAAAAGGACAATTTATCCCTAACCTTTTACGAAACCCTCTTGAAGAAAGAGTCATCTCCGGAGATGCAGGGTGAAAGGGGGGATTCCAACGGGACCCCGGCCGCACCTGTTCGGGAGAAGAGGGAGAGTCCTTCAAAAGAGGACAGGTTATCCAGAAAGGCCCTTCCAGAGGGTGCTTCCTTTTCCATTCAGGTGGGTTCCTTTGCCCATGAGAAACAGGCGGAGGTTTTGATCCAACGTCTGAAAGAGAAGGGTTATCCAGCCTACATTAGGAGCCAGATCATCTCGGGGATGGGAAGGATGTATCAGGTTAGGATTGGCCGTTATCGGACTTTGAATGATGCGAGAAGGGAAGCCAAAATCATCAGAAGAAAGGAAAAGTTGCCGACGTATATTCCTTCATCGCCTGATCGATAAGGGAAGAAAAGGGGGGCTTGTCGCTTTAGGAATCCACGGGAGATAAAATTATGGTAAAAAAGACCTCGATGAGAAAGGCCGGCAAGAAGGGGATAGTTCGCGAATATGCCGAGGCCTTTATTATTGCTTTTATCATCGCCCTGTTAATCAGGACTTTTTTGGTTCAGGCCTTTAAAATCCCCTCAAGTTCGATGGAACCCACCCTTTTAGTGGGGGATCATATCCTGGTCAGTAAGTTCATCTATGGCATCAGGATCCCCTACATCGGGAAAAAATTCCTGACTTTTCGTAAGCCGAAGAGGGGTGATATCATTGTTTTCGTCTTTCCAAAAGATCCCAAGAAGGATTTCATCAAAAGGGTGATCGCGACAGAAGGAGAGAAGGTCCAGATTAAGGGTAGGAAGATATTGATCAATGGAAGGGCAATCGCGGACCCATGGGGGGACTACAGGGAAAGGGACGGACCCTTCATCCCAAGCCACTTCCGGCCGGGGGATAACTACGGACCCAAATTCGTCCCCCCCCACTCCCTTTTTGTCATGGGGGACAACCGGGATAATAGCCAAGACAGTCGGTACTGGGACTTCCTCGATTTATCGGCAGTTAAAGGGAAGGCCTTTATCATTTACTTCTCCTACCATAAGAGGGCCACAAGCGTGCTGGACAAGGTGAGATGGAATCGGTTTGGGAAATTACTCCGGTGAGGGTAAAGGGAAGGAGCTCGTGATTCTAGGGCGTTATTGAACGATGGATTGGGGATATGAGACTGTTGATTAAGGGCGGCCGTGTAATTGATCCAGCCAACGGAGTAGATGAAATCTTGGATATTTTTGTCCGAGATGGCATCATCGCCGATTTGAAGAAGGTTTTCGGCCCCGTTGAACAGGGAATAAAAGCCATTGACGCCACAGGGAAAACCGTTGTCCCAGGATTTGTCGATATGCATGTCCATCTTCGGGAACCGGGTTATGAGGAGAAAGAGACCATTGAGACGGGATGTTTGGCAGCGGCTGCAGGGGGAATTACGACCGTTGCATGCATGGCCAATACCCTTCCCGTAAACGATAACGCTTCGGTTACCCGTTTTATTCTCGAAAGGGCAAAGGCAGTCGGAAGTCTCGATGTACTTCCCGTAGGTGCCGTTTCAAAGGGACTTAGAGGAGAGGAACTTGCCGAATGCGGCCCAATGAAGGAGGCTGGGGTAGTGGCCTTCTGCGATGATGGCAATCCGATAATGGATAGCGGGTTAATGCGAAGAGCCCTGGAATGTTCGAGAAAATGGGGCCTCCCGATTCTTTCCCACTGTGAGGATCTGGGCCTCACGAGGGGAGGGGTGATGAACGAGGGCGATCTCTCAAGGGAATTGGGCCTGAAGGGAATTCCTCATGCAGCGGAAGAGGTTATGGTCGTCAGGGACATCATGCTGGCGAATTTGACCAAGGGGAAGCTCCATATCTGCCATGTAAGCACAGCCGGGTCGGTTGAGCTGATCCGAAGGGGCAAGGCGGCAGGTGTCCAGGTAACGGCCGAAACAGCCCCTCACTATTTCACCTTGACCGAAGAAGCCGTGAGGGAATACGGCACCAACGCCAAGATGAGTCCTCCCCTCAGGACCGTCCTTGACCAGAAAGCCATTAAGGAAGGTTTGAGGGACGGTACCATTGATGCCATCGCCACCGACCATGCCCCCCATGAGGCGGCCTCAAAGGATGTGGATTTCTCTCGGGCATCCAACGGAATCGTCGGGTTGGAAACGGCGTTGCCCTTGACCCTTGGGTTGGTGGATGAGGGGGTGCTTTCCATGGAGGCTGCTATTGCGAAATTTTCCATAAATCCCTCGAAAATCCTCGGCCTCAATAAAGGAACCTTATCCAAGGGTTCGTCGGCAGATATCACCATTTTCGATTCAAATCGGGGGTTCGTTGTCGAAAAGGCCAAGTTTCGATCAAAGGCCCGCAATACCCCCTTTGATGGTTGGAAATTAAAGGGCGTAGTGGAATTGACTATCGCCGGGGGCAGAATCGTTTATCAGGGGAAGGATTAAATCGGCTAGCTGAAACCCCAAGGAGTTCACGAAGGTCGGCGAAGGAGGATTTTCCTGGCGACATCGACGTCCTTCTTCATTTGCCGGACTAAGGAATCCGAGTTTACGAAGGCCTTTTCGTCCCTCATCCTTTTGTAGAAGACCAACTGGATCTCTTCTCCGTAAATGTCCCGGGTGAAATCCAGGATATGGACTTCGACCGACAGGGGATTTTTCCCAAAGGTGGGATTGTAGCCCACATCGGCCACCCCCGGGTAGGTTCTGTTTCCTATGATTACCTCGACGGCATATACCCCTGTCTTGGGATACAGGCCATTGAGGATTTCCAGGTTTGCCGTGGGAAACCCTAAGTCTTTTCCCTTACCGGATCCCCAAATGACTTTCCCCATGAGCCGGTAGTTTCTCCCCAGCAACTGTGCGGCCTGTCCCATTTGGCCATCTTGAATGAGCTTCCTTATCTTCGAGCTGCTAACGGGGGTATCGTTCACCTTCAAAGCCCCTATGACCTTCACCTCGAAGCCGAATTTCTTCCCCAACTGAATGAGCATTTCTACGTTTCCCTTTCGGTCCTTGCCGAAATAGTAGTTGTAACCAACAAGGATTTTTTTGGGGCCTATCTTGTCCACTAAGATCTGCATTACGAATGCCTCGGGCGTGATGTTGGCGATGCCGAGGTCGAATATGGCCACAATGATCACATCGATACCCAACATCTCCATCAGCATCAATTTTTTCTTAAAGGGCGTGATAAATGGGGGACACTTTTGAGGGGCCAAAACCTGGAGGGGATGTGGATCGAAGGTGAATACTATAGCTTCTCCATCTATTTTTCGCGCCTCTTCCTTTACTGCGTTGAAGATTTTTTGATGTCCCAGGTGCACACCGTCGAAATTCCCCAGGGTTAAAACGGGGTTGCGGAATTTGCGTCGTATAGTCTCGATATCGACAATAATGTCCATAGATTATCACCAAATGGGCGTGAAAGGTTGGTTTCCGTTAACAGACCTCCGAAAAGGTCACTCTTCGCTGCTGAAAGATTGCAGTGCTGCGGTGTTGCAGTGCTGCAGTCTTGCGGTTAGGGCGGCTACCATCTTGATTCGAATATATGATAAATTCGCGCTCAGAGCTTCCTTTTCCTCGTTTTTCAGCGTTCTCATTGATTTTTCTTGACTTTGTCCGAATGATAAATATAAGATAAGTTTAATATCTTTACAATTTTTTCTCAAGAATCGCCGAAGTGGCGGAATTGGTAGACGCGCTAGGTTCAGGGTCTAGTAGGCGTAAGCCTGTGCGGGTTCGAGTCCCGCCTTCGGCACCATAGGAATTTCAAGGGGTTGGCTGATTTAGGCTGGCCTCTTTTTTTGTCTGAATGGAGTCTCTGCTAACGTTTTTGCTAACGTTTGCGAGATAAGCCTCTATTTGGTCAATGGCTTTGAGTAAATCCTCCTCATCGATTGTGTCATATCGGAAGTTCATATCGTTCGCTGTATGGCCGGTAATGGTCATGATCACATTTCTTGGAACACCAGCTCTCCTTGCGATCGTTGTAAATGTATGTCGGAGATCATGGAAGATAAATCCACCTTGCTCAAACCGGCCATAAGGGATATTCGCTTCCTTACAAGCATTTTCAAGGGACTTTCTAATATCTCCCTTAATTGATTCCCCTCTGTAATGAAAGGCATGATTATCCACATTGCCGGTACGCAGTCGGTTCGGGAGTTGCATTAAGACAGCCAATAGAGTCTTGGAGATTGGAACTTTCTTAGGCTTTCCCTCCTTGGTGTCTTTGGCTTCAAGTCGGATCATTCGTTTTTCCAAGTCAACCTTATCCCAGGTAAGGGACATGATTTCTCCCCTTCGCATCCCCGTCCAGAATGCTATCTCAACAATTGGCTTTGTATGGTGGGGTAGGGTGGATATCAGTTGTTCGTATTCGTCAGGGTAAGAAAGCACTCTATCCCTTCTGTTGGCATCTCGTTTGAGTAATTTCTTAGCCTTCCTGAAAACTTTCAAGAGATCGCCACCCACAAGATCATTATCGAATGCCTTGTAAATCATCGTTCTGGCTGCTCCGATTTGTTGGTCAATGTAGGAGTCAGAATATCCCGCTCTCTTCTGCTTCGCTTGGTAATTTTCCAGGTCCGCGGGCTTTATCTGATTCACAATAACGTTCCCGAATTCAGCATTGAAACTGGCAAGGTTGTACCTGAGCGTGGGATAATAGGCCTTGGTCTTGACTTTCTCGAGCTCAAGGAACCACTCCGTGAGCTCACTGAAGCTCATCTTCGCTTCGGGCTTAATGTCGAAAATGCGGTTTTCCCTTTTCTGCCCCCGGCGTTTGCCTTCAGCGTCCCTGGCCTCCTCGACGGAATATCCAACCGGTTCCCACCTTTGCTTTCCACCAGGGACCCGGTAGACGATCCAATATCTGACCTTCTTGGATCGTTTCAACCGGTCAAGATCTTCACCACAGAGACACCGCCGATTCCTTACTGATTGCCTTTTGTGGCATGAACATTCAGCTAAGATTGCCATGGGTTACCTCCTTTCTCTCGTCAGAATACGCTCTCTTAGTTTCTCCGTTTCTTTATCTCTTTACCGATTTTTCTGGTGTTATAAGAAACCCAGATTAATATCCCAAAAACCAAAAGGAAAATAGCTGCAAAATGCCAATAAGATAAGGG
>JAUWDQ010000212.1 GCA_030608745.1 Pseudomonadota bacterium
CCGTTATGCGGTGCTGCAGTGCTGCGGTTTGAAGGATGAATTTACGCTCATGGACCAGGGTGATTTCCTGAAACTCAGGAAACTTCCGCCTCATTATCCTTGCATTGCATAATAAAATATGTTAATTATTTTTGAGGCTTATACATTATTTATTCATTATTTATTAAGGATTATTCGATAATTTTATCCGCAATGCGCTTTTACCACTGCCCACCATCAAGGCACAAGACCCCGATTGGCTTCGATATCAGAGCATATCCAAGCATGAACGGATTCATCTGAGATGATCCAATTTTACCATGTAAGTAAGATTTATTCAGGCAATATTCATGCTTTAGATGATATTACCCTTCAGGTGAATAGAGGTGAATTTGTCTTCTTAACCGGGCCTAGCGGAGCCGGCAAAACGACGCTTCTCAAGCTGATACACTGCGAAGAAAGCCCTACTCAGGGCGAAATTTTAGTCAACGGAATTAATATATCGAGGATCAAGCACTCCCAAATTCCCTATCTCCGACGGAATATCGGTATTGTCTTTCAAGATTTTAAGCTTCTGAAGGATTTAACCGTTTTTCAAAATGTGGCCTTCGCCTTGGAGGTGACAGGGATTAGGGGAAAAGAACTGAAGAGGAGGACTTGGAAAACTTTGCGAATGGTTGGATTGCTGGAAAAAATGGATGAACTGCCGCTAAAGCTCTCGGGAGGAGAGCAACAGCGGGTGACCATCGCCCGAGCCCTTGTTAATAACCCGCCCATTCTCTTAGCCGATGAACCAACTGGAAACCTTGATCCCGAGATCACCCTCGATATCATCAACCTCATGAATAATCTCAATGCAGGGGGTACAACCATTATCGTCGCCACTCACAACACCGATTTAGTCAGAAAGTACAGCAAAATGGTTGTAAAGCTCGTCAAGGGAAGAACCGTAGACCAATTGCACCCGGAAAGGCCTGCGCTCAGGGCCGAAGTCAAAGCCTCGTTCTTATAAGGGCCGATGGATTTTCTGAGAAAAGCCTATCGAGATATAAGAAGAAATATCTGGATAAACGGAGTATCCATCGGTATTATTGTCTTTTCCCTTCTCATCTTTTCGATTTTCTTGGTGGTCTTAGGCAACCTGAATAAACTCCTGGTGCACTGGGAGGGTAAAATCCAAGTAATCTCCTATCTAAAAGATGGCCTGTCAACCCATGATGTAGAGCACCTGGAGAGACGTATCCTTGATCTGGGAGGGGTGAGGTTAATCAAATACGTATCCAAAGCCGATGCTACCTTACTCTTTAAACGGTTCTTTGGTAACCAAAAGGGAATCCTTGAGGGGTTGGATTTGGATATCCTACCTGCCTCCTTTGAAATTCAACTGAAAAAAGAATTTTATCGCGGCCGAGGGGTCAACGAATTTGTGAAAAAACTGAGTCAGCTCAAGGGAATTATGGACATCCAATACGGGCGGGAATGGGTTACCAGACTTTCCACCATTGTGCACCTTCTAAAATGGGGACAATGGATCGTGGGGGGAATCCTATTCCTTGCCATATCTTTTATCATATCTAATACGATCAAACTGAGTATCTATTCCCGGAAGGAAGAGATCGAAATTATGAGATTAGTCGGGGCAACCAATGGGTATATCAAAATCCCCTTCTTGATCGAGGGGTTCTTTCAAGGGATTTCGGGAGCCACCCTTTCCCTGGGGTTGCTGTTTTTCCTCTATCAATCGTTCCTCTTGAAGTCGGGGCCTTTTATCAAGGCTTCTTTGGGGCCTATCACATTCTCCTTTTTGCCGTGGAGCTCCATTGGGGGGGTAATCTTGGTGGGCATTTCCCTGGGATTCCTCGGAAGCTCCCTGTCTTTGACGAGGTTCTTAAAAGCATAAATGATTCAGGTGAGAAAAATCCTCTGTAGCCTTTTCTTTTTCCTCTTCATATTCATAGGAACGAATTTTGCTAGTGATGATATCGGCATCAACGGAACACAAGTTAGAACGCAAGAGAAGCGGCTTCAAGAAATCCAGGAAGAACTCAAGCGCAAGAAGGCTGGTGAAACAGCCGTTCGGAAACAAGAAAAATCCATCCTCGATACCCTCAGCAGGATAGAGAGGAAACTCCTCGCAAAAAGGGAGGAGTTGAGGGGTTTGGATTCAAGATATGGCCGAGTTCGGGAAAATATCACTTCGGTACAAGAAAGGCTGAACCGAATCCAGCGCAAAATAGACCAAAATCAAGCCCGTCTCCACTCTCGAATCGCTGCCCTCTACAAGGTCTGGAGGATGGGTTATTTCCCTTATCTTCTCTCCTACGAATCTTATAACGATTTTATGAGAATGGTGAAATTCCTCAAGATCGTGATTGATTATGATACGAATCTATTGAGGGAATACCAAGCCCAATGGCTCAAGAAGAGGCAATACCAGGAAAAATTGGCCAATGAAATCAAAGACCTCAAACGAATCAGGGCGGAGCAGGAGATAAAAAAATTGGAGATCCTCCGGGCGAAGAGAGAAAAAGAAACCTTCCTCCGTGCTGTAAGAAGGGAAAAAGCAAATTACAGGAGATGGATCGGGGAATTGGAGAAGCGGACAAAAGAGCTCCAACTTTTGGTTAAGAAGCTTGAAAAGGAGACGAGAGATAAAGGAACCTATGATTTGAACTTCAACAAACAGAAGGGAAGGCTTTCACTGCCCGTGCGTGGAAACGTCATCCGGGAGAAGCATCGCCGGGGTATTGTAATCGAGGCGGGCCAAGACTCGCCAATAAAAGCCGTCTACTCGGGGAAGGTAATCTATTCGGGCTGGTTCGAGGGATACGGCAATATTATCATCATAGACCATGGAAATAAGTATTATACCGTTTCCGCCCATGCCTCGAAGTTACTAAAAGGGATCAATGACCGGGTTACGAAGGGTGATATTATCGCCTTGGTAGGCGATACGGGTTCATTAAGGGGTCCCTGTCTCTATTTCGAAATTAGGTATCAGGGGAAGCCGCAAGATCCATTGAAATGGCTTTCCATATCCAAAGAATCTAAGGGTCCTTCCGAAACCAAGAAGGGCTCGGCCACAGCAAGGGGAAGGGGAAAGAGCTAGGGCGAAACCATCCCAATCCCTTTCGTCAATTGAGCCAAGGAGGGAAACATGTTTCAGAGAATGAACTATTTCAACCCCAGACTTTTGCTCCTTATTCTCATTATCGCGATTTTGGGAGCCTTCATCGGTACGGCGGGCAATCGGAATGTCTCAGCCATAACCGATAACGTCTATGAGGATCTCCGTGTTTTCACCGACGTTATCACCCATTTACAGAAGGATTACGTGGAAGAGACCGAAAATCGGACCCTGATCTACGGGGCCATTAAGGGAATGTTGGATACTTTAGACCCCCATTCATCCTTCATGCGCCCCGAGGTTTACAGGGAAATGCAGATGGAGACTACGGGAAAATTCGAAGGACTGGGCATCGTCATTGAAAAGAGGGAAGGACTCTTAACGGTTGTCTCGCCCATAGAGGATACCCCGGCCTTTAAGGCGGGCATCCAATCCGGAGACCACATCATAAAGGTCAATGGAGAGCCCACCAAGAACATATCCTTAAACGAGGCCGCCATGAAGATGCGGGGGCCCAAGGGAACCAAAGTCACCATAACCATCACGAGGGAGGAATTTGCCAAGCCCAAGGACATCACCCTCGTTCGGGATGTCATCCCCTTAAGAAGCGTCAGATATGAAGTGTTGGAGAAGGGAATCGGCTATGTACGAATTTCACAGTTCAACGAGCAGACAGCCTCGGATTTCCAGGAGGCGCTCCAAAAACTGAACGTTCTCAATAAAGATCCCCTTAAGGGATTGATCGTTGATCTTCGGAACAACCCCGGGGGACTTTTGAATCAAGCCGTAAAGGTGGCTGATAAATTTATCGCATCAGGTATTATTGTCTCCATAGAGGGGCGAAACAAGGAACAGAAGATGAAATTCACGGCTCACAGAAACGGAACCCTCGAAAACTACCCATTAGTCGTCCTCGTCAATGGCGGGAGTGCCAGTGGATCGGAGATCTTGGCAGGGGCGTTAAAAGATCATGGAAGGGCATTGATCTTGGGGACTCAAACCTTCGGCAAGGGATCTGTCCAGACCATTTTCCCCCTGAAAGATGGATCGGGGTTGAAATTAACTACTGCCAGATACTATACCCCCAGCGGAGGGTCTATCCAAGCAATGGGTATTACCCCAAATATCATCGTTCCTTATTCTGAGGTGTCGGAGCCGAAATTGGAAGAGAAACCCCAACACCTTATGGAAAAGGACCTTGAGCGCCATTTGGAGGAGATGGAACAGGAAAAGAAAGAAAAAGAACCAAAAGAACGGGAAAAAAAGGCTTTGGACTCACAGCTCGAACGGGCCGTGCAGATCCTAAGGAGTTGGGAGATTTTCCAGCAGTTCTCCCTTAAGAAATGAAGCGATCCCTAGTGCCAAGGCGACCGACAAGAAGGGCTAAAACCAAAAGGCCTCCCGTAAGAAAGAAACCATCTAGGCGGAAAAAGAAACCCTCAACGGGAGTCTGGCCGCTTCTAGGACTTATCGGGTTATTTGTAATCCTGGGCCTCATTCTCATTTACCTCTACCGAGCTC
>JAUWDQ010000278.1 GCA_030608745.1 Pseudomonadota bacterium
GCGGATTATTGTAAGGCCAGGGGATGAAATGAGGCCATCACTAAGGTGAAAGGGAGGGTGATTTCGGAAGCATTGAAGCGAAGGGACAACGGTTTTCTCCAGAAATCCAATAAACCCTCCAAACCATCTAAACCAAACAAACGGAACAAACAAGACAAACCAAATGAACCCAAGAAATTGAAGGAACTCAAGAAACTCAGAAAACTGGTTTTTTATATGGGTGTTTTTATATGGGTTGCACGAATGGTATTTTTTTGATAGATTAATTGTTTAATCGAGGTGAACCATGTCTAGGGTGTGTGAGGTTTGTGGAAAGGGCCCCTCGTTTGGCCATAATGTCAGCCATGCGAATAACAAGACAAGGCGAGTTTGGTATCCGAACCTGCAAAAGGTGAGGGTTCTGAAGAACAATAACGTCGTCAGGATGAGGGTCTGTACCCGTTGTATCCGTTCTGGTAAGGTGACCAAGGCGGTTTAATAGTCCTCCCAGCCTTCAGATCTTCAGTCTTTCAACCGTAACGATCCCCTTGATTTTCTCCAGCGAAGCGATTATTTTCCTCAGGTGATTTAAGTCTTTTATCTCCACTGCAAAGGTGCAGATGGCCCTCTTGTTTTCCGTTGTATTGAGTTGTGCGTTGGTAATATTGGCTTCATGGGAGCTAATGGAGGAACTGATATCAGCCAGTAATCCCTTTCGATCAGTGCAGATTACCCGAATGCGGACGGGATGAGTTTGTTTGTGCTTTACATCCCATTCGACCTTTACCTTTCTCTGGGGGTCGCTGTTCAAGACGTTAGAACAGTCGGCGGTGTGGATGGTTATCCCCCTTCCCCGAGTGATAAAGCCCGTTATTCTATCACCGGGAAGAGGATTACAGCAGCTTGCAAACCGGACCATCATGTCATCCGCACCCTTGATTTTGATGGCATCTTGGGGTTTTTTCTGTACGAGATGGATGATCTTGTCTATCGGGCTCTCTTTTTTCTTGCCCCCTGCCTCCAATTTTTCGGGGGGAACAAGTTTTCCAACAACCTGTTTGGGGGAAATCTTTCCATATCCAACTGAAGCCATGAGATCGTCCACGGATTGAAAGCCGAAATCATTGACCACCTTCTGAATTTCCCCGGATTTAACCAATTTGGCGAAGTTGAGGGTGAATCTCTTGAATTCCTTCTCGCAGATCTCCCTTCCCAGGGCAATGCTTCTTTCCCTCTGTTCCTTCTTAATCCATTGTCGAATTTTGGTCTGCGCCCTGGAAGTCTTGACGAACTTCAACCAATCTTTACTGGGTTTATGATTCGGGGAGGTCAGAATCTCCACGGAATCCCCACTTTTCAACTGATACTTCAATGGGACCAACCTTCCCCCAACCTTGGCCCCAGTGCACCGGTGCCCGATATCTGAATGGATACTGTAAGCGAAGTCAACGGGTGTAGCTCCCCTCGGGAACTCCTTTACCTCCCCCTTGGGGGTAAAAACGTAGACGTCGTTGGGGTAGAGGTCCATTTTTATCGTCTCCAAGAATTCGCTGTTGTCTTGGAGTTCCCGTTGCCATTCCAATAGCTGTCTCAACCAGTTGATTCGCTTATCATCCCCGCCCTCGGTAGATTTCCCCTCCTTGTATTTCCAGTGAGCAGCTATTCCCTCCTCGGCGACCCGATGCATATCAGAGGTCCTGATCTGAATCTCCATTCTCTCTCCGTAAAGCCCGATTACCGTGGTATGGAGGGATTTGTATCGATTGGCCTTGGGGAGGCCGATGTAATCCTTGAATTTACCGGGGACGGGCTTCCAAAGTGAGTGAACGATCCCAAGGGATTCATAGCATTCCTTGATGTTATTGATGATAACCCTGAACGCGGTGAGATCGTAAACCTGGTCGAAGTCGATATCCTGGGCGTTCATCTTCTTATAAACACTGTAGATCTGCTTTGGGCGACCTGTCACTTCAGCCTCGATCTTGTATTCGAACAGCTTCTTGGTAATGATTCGCTTGACCTCTCCGATATACCTTTCCCTTTCCTTCTCCCTTTTTGCAATTTTTCGCTGGATATCGGTATAGATATCGGGGTGCAGATATCGGAAGCTCAAGTCCTCCAATTCATTCTTGATCCACTCGATCCCGAGCCTATTGGCCAAGGGGGAATATATCTCTAAGGTTTCCTGGGCGATTGTCTTCTGTTTGGGGGGAAGCTGGTATTTCAGAGTGCGCATATTGTGGACCCGATCCGCCAATTTCACCAAGATTACCCTGATGTCCTTAACCATAGCGAGGATCATTTTCCGAAAGTTCTCGGCCTGATCCTCTTCCGAGGTTTTGAGGGTGATTTTGCTGATTTTGGTGACTCCGTCCACCAGTTGAGCTACTTCATCCCCGAAGTTTTTGCCAATCTCTTCCAGAGTAGTATAGGTATCTTCAAGGGTATCATGCAGTAATCCCGTGACCACGCTGGGCGTATCTAACCGGAGCTTTGCCAGGAGGTTTGCGACTTCCAAGGGGTGAATGAGGTAAGGTTCTCCCGAGAGGCGAACTTGTCCCTGATGAACCTTGGCCGAGAAGACATAGGCCTTCTTTAGGAAATCGGTGTCCGCCTGGGAGTTGTAAGAGGTGACCTGTTCCAATATGTCGTTAAATCTGATCATAAATCCATACTAATAATATCTGCAATGTATTGAAAAATCAATCATTTTCAGCTCTTGACTTCCAAGGCTTAACAGGAAATTTTTTCGTAAACTATTGACGGCTTCGTAAAAAGTTCATCTGCGGCGTTGCACTTCATCTTTAAGTCACTGCGGCGTACCGGTAAGTACGCCTCATTCCTAAAGATTCTCGCGCCTTGCATCTGGAGCTTTTTACTGTGCCGTCTGATTTATGACTTTTTACGAGACCATCATCCTTAATAAATAATGAATAAATAATGTGTAAGCCTCAAAAATAATTAACATATTTTATTATGCAATGCAAGGATAATGAGGCGGAAGTTTCCTGAGTTTCAGGAAATCACCCTGGTCCATGAGCGTAAATTCATCCTTCAAACCGCAGCACTGCAGCACCGCATAACGG